>JASHVM010000495.1:0-3928 GCA_030044595.1 Streptosporangiaceae bacterium | reverse complement strand
TTCATGATCATCGCCTTGCCGTGGCGCCGACGGGTATGGCGGCCATCCCAGGAGCCTGAGTATCACGAGGCTGAGCCCGTCTCCGGGGCAGCGGCGGCCTGACCCGGCCGGCAGCCGGGCCACGGTGTCAAACGATCTGGGCACCGCGAGCCGGCCTGGTTGCGTCCTGACTTGGGTCATTCGGCTTAGTGCCTTGGACCTGGCGGCTCCAGCGCGGTGAGGATGGTCTCGATCTCGGGCGTGAGCGCGGGCGGGAACGTGCTGATAAGGCCGTTGATCTCGATGGTCGCGGAGCGCAGCGGTTTCAGGGTGCGCAGGAACCTGCGTAGCGACAGGCCGGTGCGCTGCTGGACGGTGCGGGACACTGCGAGCGCGGTGAAGACGATGGTGAGGTGGGCCTCGATCGCGTCGCGGGTTCGGGCGAACATGGGCCGGGCCGCGAGGTCGGTCTTGGACATCCGGAACGACTGCTCGACGTGCCACAGGTCGTGGTAGCTGCCGATGACCTCGGCCGCGGGCATGATCGCGGCCTCGATGTTGGTGACGTAGCCCTTCAACCCGACCAGCTTCCGTGCCCGTGCGAGCGATGACTCGTCGACCTCGGTGGCACCGTTGGCCGTCTTCACGAACCGTGGCATCCGGGTGGTCTTCTCCCCGGCCACGACAGCGCGGGCCTTGTTCTCCTGCAAGGTGAGCGTCTTGTTGTCCCGCACTGCCCTCTTCGTGGAGTAGGCCCACACCGCCCGCCACGACTTCGCGTGCGACTCCGGGTCCCAGACAGGCTCGGCCCTCACCATCGGGTCGCTGGCCTTCACTGTGCTGCCAGCTGTCCGGCGTTGGTCTCTGGGGGTGATGGTGTCGATGATCTGGCCGTCGGTGAACGCGGTGCCGTGCCAGCGGAAGTGGGACTCCAGGTCCTTGGGGGCCTTGGTGACCCGCGAGCCCACGATGAACCGCAGGCCCGCCTCGTCCAGGTCTCGCAGGTTCGAAGAAGAGAGCATGCCGGCGTCGGCGACGACGACCATGTCCGCGATCTGGTGACGTTCCTGGAACTGCTTGACGATCGGGACGATCGTGAGTGTCTCCGCCTTGTTGCCCTCGAAGCAGCCGATCTCGAGTGGGAACCCGACCCGGTCGACCAGCAGGCCCACCACGATCTGCGGATCGACACGGCGTTCCTTGCTGTAGCCGACCTTCCGCAACCCGTCCGGGCTGTCGTCTTCCTTCTCAGCTTCGAAGTAGAGCGTGGTGACGTCGTAGAGCACCAGGCTCACATCACCGTTGGCGTCGGCGTGGTTGAAGCAGGCGGCCGCGATGACATCGCGGTAATCGCCGGCACGCGCCCGCCGCAGGGTCCGCTTCCGGGTCGAGTGGGACGCCGATACCCGGCCCATCTCGGCCAGGACCCGGTCGATGTCGAGCAGGCTGGTCGGCTCCACGATCCGGGCGATCACCAGGTCACGGAAGACGTCATCGCCCACCGCGCCGAATCCGAGGCTGGCGTAAACCCCAGCCAGCGCCTCGTAGAGAAGCCCCGATTCGGTCCTGAGCACTTGCGGCCGGCGTACCCATCGCCGCGCGACCGGCCCGCCCGCCGGGAGCAGTTCCTGGGCCGGCGCCGGGACCATCACCGCCCGCGGCACCGTCGGCGTGATGCCGAGATCGAGCTCGCCCTGAGCGTCATCGGCCAGCAGGCGTCGGGCCTCGGCGACGAGCAGCCCCAGCTCAGCCTCGTCACGAGCCGAGCCGACATGCCGCACGATCCGACGACGGCCACCGACGGACTCCGCGATCTGCACCGCGGTCGAACCTGAGGCCGTCCGCACACGCCGAACCCAGGCCACCCGCCGATCCTACCGGCACGAATTAGTGCCTTGGAAGCACACTAAGCCGACGCATCATCGCAGGTCAGCCAGCTGTAGCCCTCATGAACCCGAGCAACTGACCCAAGTCAGGTCGGGACGTTGCGGCCGACAGGTAAGCCGATGGACGCGCCGTGCTGCGACGTCTTCGAATTGGTCGACGGCAAGATCAAGCGCTTCGACTGCTACCCCGAAGGCTCGGTCATCCTCACCCAGCTCGGCGTGATCGGTAATCTCAGCGCCGCGCTCGAACAGTGACCGGAGACCAAGCAGATCAGTCGCTGGGCCATGCGGGTCCCGTTCGTGCCGCCGAAGGCTCGCTGGTCGAGCTGTATGGGTCCCGCCGCGAGCTGACCGTGTTCCGCGAGCCGGACAGCTCGCCTGCGATCTCAGGCCGGCACAAATTGGTCGGTGAGAAGTCGTCACCGAATCGCGGTGATTCGCCAGACCAGGGCAGGGCCAGGGCGCCAAGGTGGCCGTAGATCCAGATCGCGTACAGGACGGGCATTGCGGCCGTGGAGCCGTGGTCGAGTGCTGGCCGGTGAACCCTCGTCACCTAGATCGGGTGACCGCCCGGCTAACGCGTACGACCTGCGACAGTCGCGGCAACTCTCGCGCGTGTGCTGTACCACCGTGGAGCGGGGGAGGCACCGCCGAGGGCGAGCGGCGCGCCCGCCGGGCGACCTGCCGGCCAGAAGTGGGGACCGAGGCGTCCCGCGCGCCGGTCCGCGAGCCGAGTCAATCACTCAAACGAAGTGATGCCGCCTCACCTCGCCGTGCGCCAGCCTGGCTGCTAACCGGCGAACCGACCCTGGAGGAGACGCGCCGCGAGAACAAGCAGCCCCGGGTTAACAGAGGCTTCCGTGCGTACGCAGTAACAAAGACGCAGTAACAGAGGAAGACGTGGTGAGTCTCATGTCTGATGCCACTACCGTTAGCGGCGGCCTGGGCCTGCGGCGCTGGCTGATCCTCGGCGTGATCGGCCTGGCGCAGCTGATGGTGGTCCTGGACCTGACGGTGATGAACATCGCGCTGCCGTCGGCTCAGCGGGCGCTGCACTTCAGCACCGTGGACCGGCAGTGGGTCGTCACCGCCTACGCCCTGGCGTTCGGCAGCCTACTTTTGCTCGGGGGCAGGCTGGCGGACCTGCTGGGCCGGAAGGTCACGTTCCTGACCGGCCTGGTCGGCTTCGCCGGCGTGTCGGCGATCGGCGGCGCGTCGGTCAACTTCACGATGCTGGTGACCGCGCGGGCCTGCCAGGGCGCGTTCGCGGCGCTGCTGGTGCCGTCGGCGCTGTCGCTGCTGACCACCACGTTCACCGCGCCGAAGGACCGCGGCAAGGCGTTCGCCGTCTACGGGGCGATCGCCGGGGCCGGCGGCGCGATCGGGCTGCTGCTCGGCGGCGCGCTGACCGAGTACCTGTCCTGGCGCTGGTGCATGTACGTGAACCTGGTTTTCGCCGGGGTGGCCTTCGCCGGGGGGGTGTTGCTGTTGCGGCGCCAGTCGTCCCCGGCTCGGCCCAGGCTGGACATCCCGGGCGTGGTGCTGGTCTCCGGCGCGGTGTTCTGCCTGGTCTACGGGTTCTCCAACGCCGCCGCGCACAGCTGGCACACACCGTCCACCTACGGATTCCTAGCCGCCGGCGTGGCGCTTGGGGTGATGTTCGCGCTGTGGCAGGGCCGGGCGGCCCACCCGCTGTTGCCGCCCCGCGTGGTACTGGACCGCAACCGGGGCGGCGCCTACCTGTCGATGTTCATCGCCTCGGCCGGGCTGTTTGGGACCTTCTTGTTCTTGACCTACTACCTGCAGCAGACACTCGCGTACTCCCCGCTCGTAACCGGTGTGGCGTTCCTGCCGATCAGCGGCGGCCTGGTGCTCGCGTCCAACCTGTCCACGATCGTGCTGATGCCCCGAGTCGGGCCCCGCCCGCTGGTCACCTCCGGGATGCTGGCCGCGGCGGGCGGGGCGGTCTGGCTGGCTCAGCTCGGCCCGCACACCGGGTACGCCACGGGCCTGCTCGGCCCGCTCCTCCTGGCCGGAATCGGCCTGGGCATAGTGATCGCCCC
>JASHVM010000494.1:0-2530 GCA_030044595.1 Streptosporangiaceae bacterium | reverse complement strand
GCCGACCTGGTCCTGCTCGACCTGATGCTGCCGGGCCTGCCGGGCAGCGAGGTGTGCCGGTCGCTGCGGGAGAAGTCGAACGTGCCGGTGATCATGCTGACCGCCAAGGACAGCGAGATCGACAAGGTGGTCGGGCTAGAACTCGGCGCCGACGACTACGTGACCAAGCCGTTCTCGTCCCGCGAGCTCGTCGCCCGGATGAGGGCGGTGCTGCGGCGCCACGGCGAGCCCGACGACGTGACCGAGTCCGCCCTGGAATCCGGGCCGGTGCGGATGGACGTGGAGCGGCACGTGGTCACCGTCCGCGGCGGCTCGGTGCAGCTGCCGCTGAAGGAGTTCGAGCTGCTCCAGGTGCTGCTGCGCAACGCCGACCGGGTGCTGACCAGGATGCAGCTCATCGACCGGGTCTGGGGCGCCGACTACGTGGGGGACACCAAGACGCTCGACGTGCACATCAAGCGCCTGCGGGCGAAGATCGAGGTCGACCCGGCGCACCCCCAGCACATAGTAACCGTGCGCGGTCTCGGCTACAAATTCGAATCAGCTGCCTGATCATGTGACACCACCGCTCGTTCGGGATAATAAAGATCTTTTACCGAACGGGCCGTGGTACTCGATGGCGCGGAGCCCGGCTTCGCCGCCCGGGGTTCCGAACGGCCGTGGCGTACGCTCTGCCCACGCTACGGCGTGGCCGAGGGGCTGGCCGACGCGGTGGCCGACGGCGTGGCCGTGTGCTTGCCGGTCGGCGTGGGTGTCGGCGGCGGCGAGTAGGTCGCATAGTCGTAGACGGCCTGCTCGACCGGCACGGCGAGGGGCACTACCCCTTCGTTGGCGAAGACCAGCTCGAGCTGGATCGTCTCCCCGCCGCTCAGCGGGTTGGTCAGGCCCGTGAGCACCACGTGCGGCTGCGGGCCGCTCAGGTCCACCAGCGTCTGCGCGGGCAGGGTGACCGGTCCGTTGGCCAGGTGCACCGAGCGCGCCGCCCCGGGCGCGGTGGCCGACAGCAGCCGGTCGCCGTTCTGCGCGAAAAGGGAGAGGAAGACGCTGGCCCGCCCCCCGGCCGGAAGCACCGAGCCGGGCGTGGGCCCGAGCACGAAGGCGTCGTCGATGGTGACGCCGCCGACGGTGGTGGTCGCCCCGGCCGAGGCCTGGTGGAACTTCAGCGTGGGCGCGTTCAGGCCTGCCTCGCAGCCGGCCAGCGCGGGGACCAGCAGGGCTATGGCGCCGAGAAGCAGGCAGCGGGTCCAGCGCGTCACCGTGTGGCCTCCTCGATCAATCCCGTCGGGACGGAAGAAAATCGTAGCGGTCGGCCCGGGCCGCGTTGACGGGGGGTCCTACGGCGTTCCGGATGGGGCCGGGACCCGGGTCCCGCTGGAGGGGTTCGACCGGACCGATGGGGTGGTAAGGTCAGCGGTTCTCTTGCTCCCGGACGGCCTGGCCACGGCGGAATCCTTGGCGCCGGATGGCTGCCGGACGGGCTGCGAACTGGAGGCCGCCGCGGTCGGCGGGTGCGAGTGCCTGGCGGGCGCCGTCGGGCTGAACGTGGCGACCGAGAGCATCGCGCCGGCTACCAGGCAGACGGCGAGGATGCTGGCCAGCAGCGGCATGACGGCTCCCGGCCGGGCGAAGGGCGTCGACAGCCGCCGCAGCCGGCTGCGGCGCCGCTTGGCGCGCAGTTCCCGGTGATAGGCGAGCACGTCGCGGTCGAGCTCACGCGCGTCATCCGGGATCTGGATGTCGAGCGGGGGCTCGTCCCACCCTGCTCCGCCGCCAGGATCCACCGTCACCTCCGGCGCGAATCGGGACCGTGCTACCAGTATGACGCCTCCCGGGGCCAGCACGGCCACCCGGGGAAACACAGTTAAGATGCCGGGCTCATTCTGATCGCTCGGGTAGACTGTGATTAACGTCGTAAGCCCTCAAATGGCGGTGCCGGTCCTGGCACGGCCGGTTCAATGGTGTGGGTGCAGGCCGGTTACTGGCGTACTGACCTGCATTGTTACCACCAGGGGCGTTTTATCGACACCACCTGACGTGGTAAGATGGCCTTCAGCGGAAGGGGTACTTGCCACATGTCTTTCAACGTCGGCGATACCGTCGTCTATCCCCACCACGGGGCAGCTCGCATCGAAGCGGTCGAGACTCGCACTATAAAGGGCGAGGATAAGACCTATCTGGTCCTCAAGGTTGACAAGGGCGACCTGACGGTACGCGTTCCCGCGGACAATGCCGAGCTGGTGGGCGTTCGGGATGTTGTAGGCGCCGAAGGGCTTGAGCGGGTTTTCGAGGTGCTCCGCGCGCCGCACACCGAGGAGCCGACGAACTGGTCCAGGCGGTACAAGGCCAACCTGGAGAAACTCGCCTCCGGCGACGTGAACAAGGTGGCCGAGGTCGTCCGGGACCTGTGGCGGCGGGACAGGGAACGCGGCCTGTCCGCGGGCGAGAAGCGCATGCTCGCCAAGGCGCGGCAGATCCTGGTGAGCGAGCTGGCGCTGGCCGAGAAGACCAACGAGGACAAGGCCGAAGCCCT
>JASHVM010000493.1:0-4573 GCA_030044595.1 Streptosporangiaceae bacterium | reverse complement strand
CCGAGGGCACCTGGCGGGCCAGCGGGGTCGCCCGCGCGGCGGGACGCGACGCGCAGCGTACCCGGGCCGTCCGGGGTCAGCGACGTGCGCCAGACGGCCCCGGCCGGGTCCACGCGGTACGCGGGGTCACCGCGGCCGCGGCGGTGCACGGACAGCGTGAGGCGGACGTCCACCGCGAACGGCGCCAGCCACTCGCGGCACAGCCCCGCATCCGGGGACGGCGCGGGCCGGTCCGGCGTCGGCCCGGCCGGCGGGAGGATCGCGGCTGACATCCGGGGCGCCCGCTGGCTCGCGGGTCAGACGTCGGAGGAGAAGCGGACCGAGGTCGGCTCGAGCCGCACGCCCGGCCAGACGCGGATACCGGCCGCCAGTTCGTTGCCTGACCCGATGAACGCCCCGTCCCCGACCACCGCGCCGTCGAGCAGCGCGCCCGGGGCGACGACGGCGCCGCGGCCGAGGATCGAGTCGCGGACCACGGCACCCTCGCCGACGGCGGCGGAGTCGAAGAGCACGCTGCCGGAGACGGTCGCCCCGGCGCCCACGGTCGCCCCGGCGCCCACGACTGAGCCGCCGGACACCGACGCGTCCGGAGCCACCCAGGCGCCGGCGAGCGCCAGCGCAGGGCCGTGCGGACCGGGCAGCGCCGGAGCGGCCAGCCGCCCGAGCACCAGGTCGCACGAGCCGCGCACGAACGTCTGCGGCGTCCCGACGTCCAGCCAGTACGCCGACTCGTGGTAGCCCATGACGAGCTGTCCGGCTTCGATCAGCCCGGGGAACGTCTCCCGTTCCACGGACACCGGCCGGCCGGCCGGGATCGCGGCGATGACGTCGCGCCGGAACACGTAGCACCCGGCGTTGATCCTGTTGGTGACCGGGTTCGGCGTCTTCTCCAGGAACGCGGTCACGCGCCCGGAGTCGTCGGTCGGCACGACGCCGAAACGAGACGGGTCATCCACCTCGACCAGGTGCAGGGTCACCGCGGCGTCGGTCTTACGGTGCAGGTCGACCTGCGCGCCCAGGTCGTGTCCGGACAGCACGTCGGAATTGAACACCAGGATCGGGTCGGAGGCGTCGCCGTCGCGCAGCGATCCGGCGGCGTTGCGGATCCCGCCGGCGGTATCCAGCGGCACGTCCTCGGCGACGTAGTCGACGGCCAGCCCGAACGCCGAGCCGTCGCCGAAGCACGCGGCGAACATGTCCGGCTTGTAGCAGGTCGCGAGGACCACGTGGGTCACGCCGCCCGCCGCGGCCCGGGCCAGCAGGTGAGCCAGGAACGGGACGCCCGCCGTCGGCAGCAGAGGTTTCGGCGCGGACAGGGTCAGCGGCCGGAGCCTGGTCCCCTGACCTCCGACCAGCAGGATGGCCTCAAGCGGTTCACGCGGCATGAGAACAGAGGTTACACCGCGCTAACGTCCGCAGCGGGCTGCTCGACGGCGCGCCGGTAGCACGCCAGGTGCGCTTCTGCCGACGCCTCCCAGGTGAACTCCTGCGACCGGGCGTACCCGGCGGCGCCGAGCGCTTCGCGCCGCGCGGCGTCGTCCAGCAGCGCGCGCAGCGAGTCGCGGATGCTGTCGGCGTCGGGCTCGGTGTAGGCGACCGCTTCGCCGCCCACCTCGGGAAGCGACGTGCAGTGCGTGGTCAGCACCGGGGCGCCGCAGGCCATGGCCTCGAGCACCGGCAGGCCGAACCCCTCGCCGCGGCTCGGGAAGGCCACCACCATCGCGCCGCCGAGGAAGCCAGGCAAGTCGGAGAAGCGCAGGTAGCCGGGGCGGATCAGGCGCAGGTGCGGCGGCACCGTGGCCACGGCGGCGTCCACCTCTTCGCTCCAGCCGCCGCCGCCGCCCAGGACCAGCGCCGGCGGGTCGTCCAGGTCCGCCACGGCCCCGGCCCAGCCGGCGATCAGCGAGGCGACGTTCTTGCGCGGCTCGAGCATGCCGAGGAAGGCGACGTACGGCTTGCCGTGCAGCCCCAGCCGGTTGGACACCTGGGTGACCTGCTGGGGGTCGGGGCGGTGGAAGAGGCGGTGATCCACCCCGTGGTAGGCGACGTCGATCTTGGTCGGATCGGTGGCCAGGACGCGCTCGAGCTCATCGCGGGTCGCCTTGGACGGCACGATCAGGCGGGCCGCGCGGCGCGCGGCGGTGCGGATCGCCGACTTGAAGAACATGGCGCTGACCTGGCTGTACAGCTCAGGCTCGGTGAAGAAGGTGACATCGTGCACGGTCACCACGGTGGGCCTGCCCGGGCGCAGCGGCATCGAGTAATACGGCACGTGGATGACGTCCGCGTTCACCTGCTGGGCCACGACCGGCAGCCCGCTCTGCTCCCAGGCCAGCCGCGCGGACCGGTGCGAGAGCGCCGTCGGGCCGGTGACGACCCGCGCGCTGGGAGCGAGCCGGCCGTAGCGTTCCTCATCGGCTCGCTGGCAGACCACCGCCAGGTCCGCGCCTGCGGCGTCGAGCGCGCCGATCAGCCCGTCAACGTACCGGCCGAGCGCCCCCCGGTCGGCTGGCACGTCGGTCGCATCAAGAAGTACGCGAGGTGCCACGACCGCACTTGCTCCCTTCCTGGGTCACCCGGGCAAGCAGACAGTTCGGAGCCCGCGCCGACCGCGCGGCCCGTGCACGCCTGCGTGGATGTCCCGTCAACATTGAAGCCTACGCCCTGCGCAGATCACGAACGAGCAGTTGCCCCCTCAACGCGATCATGGACCCGGCTGCGCGTCGAGCACGCACGAGTACGCTGGCGCGGCCTTGACCGTACGCTCGAGGATCCGCAACGTTCACAGGAGAAAATCTATGGGCCGAACGGACCGTGGTGCGCGCTCGCGCGCCGGCTGGGGGCGTACGGCGGCAGATGTAACAAGGCGTTAACAAATCAGCAGGATGGCACCGGCCGGCCGGCCTTGATGGCTTCCAGGTCATCGACGGCCTGGTTGAGCGTGCTCACCTTGACCACCCGCAGCCCGCCGGGAACCGCGCCCTTGGTATCCGCGCAGTTCGACGCGGGGGCCAGGAAGGTCGTCGCGCCGGCGTCGCGGGCACCCACCATCTTCTGCTGGATGCCGCCGATGGGCAGCACCTGGCCGCTGGCGGTGATCTCCCCGGTCCCGGCGATGAACTTGCCGCCGGTCAGGTTCATCGGGGTCAGCTTGTCGATGATGCCCAGCGCGAACATCAGGCCGGCGCTGGGCCCGCCGATGTCGCCCACGCTGAACTTCACGGTGAACGGGAACTTGTACTGCTCGGTGATCTCGACGCCCATCACCGGATGGCCCCCGGATTCCTTGGTGCCGACATGGACCGTCCGGGCCTGGCCGTTCCGCTCGATGGTCACGGTCAGCGTGCTGCCCGCCGGGTGCGCGTAGATCAGCGAGGTGAGGCTCGACTGGCCGGTCACCGGCTTGCCGTCTATCGCGGTGATCACGTCTCCGGCGCGGAGCACGCCGTAGGCGGGGTAGCCGGGCTCCGCCTGCACCACGACCACCTGCGTCTGGTAGGGGATGTGCAGCTCGGTCAGTGCCGCCGCGGTCGCGGTCTGCTGCGAGCCGGTCATCTCCTGCGTGTCCTGCTGCTGGGTCTGCTGTGCGGTCTGGCCCGGGGGAAACAGCTCGGATTCGGGCACCACCGCGTCGTGGGGGTTCAGCCAGGCGGTCAGCGCGGTGAAGATGTTGAGGTTGTTGCCCGGGCCGCCCTGGTAGCTCACCGTCACCATGTTCAGGTGCCCGAGGACGGGATACGAGGGATGTCCCGAGATCGTGATCAGCGGCTGCCCGGACGAGTCCTTGCCCAGGGTGTTCAGCGTCGGTCCCGGGCTGAGGATGACGTAGGGCACCGGGACCAGCACGCTGATCGCGATCGCCGCGGCCACGCCGACCGAGGCAATCAGCAGCGTCAGGGAGCGTCGGGACATGGTGCGAAGACTACGCGCGAAAACTTGGCGGAAACTGAGGATCAGGCACTGCCGACCCACTCACTGGTGCCGTCGGCGAACCGCTGGTGCTTCCAGATCGGCACCGAGGCCTTCAGCTCGTCGATCAGCGCATGACACGCGTCGAAGGCCTCCGCCCGGTGCGGGCAGGCCACCGCCGCGACGACGGCCAGATCACCGATGGCCAGGTCACCGACGCGGTGCACGGCCGCGACCCCGAGCACGGGGAACTTCTCCGCGATCGCCTCGGCGACGCGCCGCAGCTCGGCCTCGGCGGACGGGTGCGCGGTGTAGGACAGGCCGGTGACTTCCTGGTCATGATCGCAGTCCCGGACCGTCCCGACGAACAGCGCGATGCCGCCCACGCCGGGACCGGCCACCGCGGCCCGGACCTCATCGGTGGACAACTCTGAGGTACGCACGGCGATCAGGCGCACAACGCTCACGGTGTCTCCCTTGATGTTCGCGTCCTCCGGGGAGCCCTGCGGGCCACCGCCCGCTCGCCCGGGCCCGCGGGACCCAGGCTCGCTGGCCGGTACCGGATGGCGCTCACGGGCCAAGGCTACCTGGTCGGAAAGCGGCCGATCTCGTGCCGCCGCGGAAGACGCGGCGCGGGCGTGGCTCAGGGTTCGCCGCGGCGGTG
>JASHVM010000492.1:0-4338 GCA_030044595.1 Streptosporangiaceae bacterium | reverse complement strand
GGCCGGCCCACTGGCTATCCGCCGCGGGGCTTGACCTGGGGTGAGAGGCGGATTCGCCGTAGGCTGGGCGGGTGAGCGCTTGTTCGTCGTGCGGCCTTGTGAACCAGGCCGGGGCGAAGTTCTGCTCCGAATGCGGTGCGGCCCTCGCGGCGGCCGACCGGCCTGCCGGTGAGGAGCGCAAGGTCGTGACGGTGCTGTTCGCGGACCTGGTCGGGTTCACCTCCCGGGCCGAGCAGCTGGATCCGGAGGACGTGCGGGCGCTGCTGTCGCCGTTTTACGCGCGGCTGCGGGCCGAGCTGGAGCGGTTCGGCGGGACGGTGGAGAAGTTCATCGGGGATGCGGTGATGGCGCTGTTCGGCGCGCCGGCGGCGCACGAGGATGACCCGGAGCGGGCGGTGCGCGCCGCGCTGGCCATCCGGGACTGGGTGCGCGAGCAGGAGCAGATCCAGGTCCGGGTCGCGGTGAACACAGGGGAGGTGCTGGTCGCGCTGGGTGCCCGGGCAGAGCGCGGGGAGGGGATGGCGTGGGGGGATGCGGTGAACACTGCGGCGCGTCTGCAGGCTGCCGCGCCGGTGAACGGGGTGCTGGCCGGGGAGCGGACGTACCGGCAGACGCGGGCGGTGATCGAGTACCGGGCGGCGCCGCCGGTCGCGGCCAAGGGCAAGCGGGATCCGGTGGCGGTCTGGGAGGCGGTCCAAGCCCGCGCCCGGCTGGGGGTGGACGTCCCGCATATGGCGCGGGCGGCGCTGGTGGGCCGGGACCGGGAGCTGGGGGTGCTGCGGGACGTGCTGGCGCGGGTGCGGGCGGAGCGGTCGCCGCAGCTGGTGACGCTGGTGGGGGTGCCGGGGATCGGCAAGTCGCGGCTGGTGTATGAGCTCCGGCAGACCGCCGGGGCGGAGCCGGAGCTGATCTGGTGGCGGCAGGGCCGTTCGCTTCCCTACGGCGAGGGGGTCAGTTTCTGGGCGCTGGCCGAGATGGTCAAGGCGCAGGCGGGCATCCTGCAGAGCGATGCCCCGGCCGAGGCCCGGGCCAAGCTGGCCGCGATGACTGCGGACCTGGTGGGCGGCACGCTGGAGGCAGGCTGGCTGCGGCGGCACCTGGGTGCGCTGGTCGGCCTGGGGGACGGTGCGTCGGCCGGCGGTGACCGTAGCGAGGCGTTTTCGGCGTGGCGGCAGTTCGTCGAGGCGGTGGCCGGGCGGCGGCCGCTGGTGCTGGTGTTCGAGGATCTGCACTGGGCCGATGACGGTCTGCTGGAATTCGTGGACTACCTGGCCGACTGGGCCGGCCCAGTGCCGCTGCTGCTGGTCGGCACCGCCCGGCCGGAACTGCTGGCGCGGCGGCCGGGCTGGGGCGTCGGTAAGCCGAACGCGGTCACCTTGTCGCTGGCGGCGCTGTCTGATGCGGATACAGCGCGGCTGATCGGGTTGCTGCGCGGCCGGCCCGTGCTCGAGGCGGGGCAGCAGACTGTGCTGCTGGCGCAGGCTGGCGGCAATCCGCTGTACGCCGAGCAGTACGTGCAGATGCTGGCCGAACACGGTGACGCGGAGCAGCTGCCGGTGCCCGACTCGGTGCAAGACATCATCGCCGCCCGGCTGGACCTGCTGGCCCCCACGGACAAGCGGCTGCTGCAAGATGCCGCGGTGATCGGAACGGTGTTCTGGCCCGGCGCGGTCACCGCGATCGGCGGCGGGCCCGGCGTCGGCGATCTGGAAGAAGACCTGCGCGGGCTGGAGCGGCGCCAGTTCGTCCGCCGCGAGCGGGCCTCGTCGGTGGCGGGCCAGATGCAGTACGCGTTCGTCCACGTGCTGGTGCGCGACGTGGCGTACGGGCAGATCCCCCGGGCCGCCCGGGCCGGCAAGCACGCCGCCGCGGCCGGCTGGACCGAGTCGCTGGGCCGGGCGGACGACTACGCCGAGATGCTCGCTTACCACTATCAGAGCGCGCTGGACCTGGCCCGTGCCACCCACCGGGACACGGCGGAGCTGGCGTGCCGGGCCCGGGCGGCGCTGCACCGGGCCGGCGACCGGGTCCTGGCCCTGAACGCCTTCGCTGCGGCCGCCGGGTACTACCGGGCGGCGCTGGCGCTGTGGCCGCGCGACGCGTACGGCCAGCGCGCCGATCTGCTCCGGCTGCTGGGCACCGCGCTGCTTCCCGCCGGCGAGTTCCAGCGGGCCCAGGAGGCGCTAGCGGAAGGCGCCGAGGCGGCCGCCGCGGCCAGGCTGCCCGCGCTGCAGGCCCGGATCCGCCTCAAGCTGGCCGATCTCCACGCCATGCAAGGCGGCACCGAACAAGCGCTTCTGGCCGAGTGCCGGGCGGCCACCGCCATCTTGGAGGCCGAAGGCGATGTGGACGGCCTGGCCGAGGCGTGGCAGCTGACCGGCATGGCCCGGCTCTGGCTCGGTGACTCACCCGCCGACCAGCAGTCTTTCGAGCGCGCCATGGCCTACGCCCGGCAAGCCGGCAACCGCCGCGCGCAGATGGGCGCCGGCATGTGCCTCGTTTGCACCTTCATGCTGCTGCCCGTCCCGGCTGACGCGGCGATCGCCCGGGCCGAGCAGCTGCTCCAGGCGGCGGACGGCGAGCCGTGGGCCGAAGCCGGCATCCTGATACCGCTCTCCCTGGTCTACGCGTACGCCGGCCGTCTCGCCGACGCGCGGGCCGCCATCGCACGCATCCAATCGGTGTACGAGCGCTCCGCAGCGAAAATCCGATGGGCAATGGGCGCAACCTCGGCCGGTCATGTCGAGCAGATCGCCGGAGACGCGGCTGCGGCCGAGCACCACCTGCGGGAGGCGTACGAGACATACCGTGCCATGGGTGAGCGGGGCTATCTGAGCACCGTCGCCGGCGTGCTCGCCGAGGCGCTGTACGCGCAGGGCCGGCTTGAGGAGGCGCGGCAGATGACCGAGGAAGTCCAGGCGGCTGCCGCGCCCGGCGACATCGACGCCCAGGCCCGGTGGCGGTCGGTCCGGGCCAAGGTACTGGCCCGCCGCGGCCAGTTCCCCGCCGCGCGGACCCTCCTGGACGAGGCGGCGGCGCTGGTCTCGCCGACCTCCTGGGCGGCGCTCCAGGCTGAGACCCTGCTGGCCAGGGCCGAAGTGGACCAGCTCGCCGGGGAGAGCGGGCAGGCCGAGGCCAGCCTGCACGCGGCGCTGCGCATCTCCCAGGACCGGCACGCCACCTCGCTCGCCGACCGGGCCGCGGCCGCCCTGGCCAGCCTGACTGGCCACCCCAGCGCCAGGCCGGCCTGAATCCAGCCACGCCCAGGAATGGGTGATCAGCGCCCAGCCACCCTCCGTACTGACCGCTCCGAGTCGGCCATCGGAAACTCAGCGGCGCGATGCGTGAACTCACGCAACGTGATTGGTCCTCGACCTAGCTGAAGCGCAAACAGCCGCCGTTCGGCGCGTCCCGGCGCTCGACCAGGAAGGTCGTCCGGTCGGGCGAGAACGAACGATCTGCATGGCCGGTCGTCTCCGGCTCGAACGCGACCGCGTATCTGCGCCTGGCCGCCGGGGATGGCCGATCTTGCCACCCTGGGGTCAGGCAACGGCAGCGGTCAGGCCGGATCCGATCTTCGAAGGGCCAGGTCGAAGGCCTGGTCGAGGCTGAGCGCCATGCCCTGGGCGTAGGCCCGCTCCAGCTGCTCATCGCCCAGGCGCGCACGCGCGTGGGCGAGGCTGTCCTGACGGTCCCGCGCCTCGGATTGTTGCCACGGACTGCCCATCCGGTCAACAAATGTTTGCGCGGCGCCGTGCAGCGTCGCTGCCCGGTCCCAGTCGCCTGCATCGCCGGTCACACACGCCAGGTAAAGGCAGGCGGCGGCCAGGCTCAGGTTGTCGCCGTTCCTGCGGCTGATCCGCAGCCCGGCCTCGAACGTGGACCGCGCGCCGTCCAGGTCCCCTTCCGCGCGCAGCACCAGGCCCAGGTCAACCGTTGCCAGGGTGTGCTCCCATCCGATCTGCCGCGCGGCGTGCACCGCCGCTTCCAGGTGAGGTCGGGCGGCGGGGATATCGCCGGCGTTCAGGGCCGCAACGCCTGCGTTGTGTTGCAAGAAGGAGTTGATGAGATGGTCGCCGGATCGTGCGGTACAGGCGAACGCCTCGGTGTACAGCGGCGGGGACCGTGCCGGGTCGATCGTGTCGATGGTCATGAGATACAGCATCAGGCTCCTGCCGAGCAGGACGTCGTCGCCCAGGGTGCGGGCGCGCTCGACGGACTCCTGGCCGAACGGCAGCGCTGCCGCCAGCTCGCCGGCGAAGAAATACGCGGCGCCCAGCGCCCCGAGGGACTTGATGAGCAGCCGGTCCTCGCCCACGCGGCGGGCGATCTCGACCG
>JASHVM010000491.1:0-2782 GCA_030044595.1 Streptosporangiaceae bacterium | reverse complement strand
ACCTGGCCACCGTCGAGGCCGGCCCGCTGCCTTATCAGCTGTCCGGTGAGCTGGACACCATCGGCCCGTGTGATTTTTCCGGCACGCTGCCCGGCGGCTTCGCCACCCACACCAAACTCGACCACGCTACCGGCGAGCCGCACGCGATCGCTTACTACTGGGCGTGGGATCACGTCCAGCACATCATCGTCGGCACGGACGGCACAGTGAGCCGCACCACCGACATCCCGGTCGCCGATGGCCCGATGATGCACGACTTCGCGCTCACCCCCGGCTATGTGGTCCTGCTCGACCTGCCGGTCACCTTCAGCCTGGACGCGGTATCGGCCGGGCTGAAGCTGCCTTATACCTGGAACCCGGCGCACCAGGCCCGGGTCGGCCTGCTGCCGCGCGGCGGTACCGCCGCCGCTGTCCGCTGGTTCGAGGTGGATCCGTGCTGGGTCTTCCACACCCTCAACGCCTACGACGACGGCGGCCGCGTCGTGGTCGACCTCATCCGGTACGCGGGCGCCTACGACGTGTCCACACTGACCGGGCGCGGGCCGCTGACCCTGGACCGGTGGATCATCGACCCGGCCACCGGGAAGGTCACCCAGCATCGCCTGGACGACCGCCCCCAGGAATTCCCCCGCACCGACGAACGGGTCACCGGCCAGCCGCACCGCTACGGCTACAGCGCCGTCATCGCCGCGGTCGGCCACGCCACGATCTCACCCAGCGGTGACTTCGCCGACGAGGCGTTCAGCAACGCGCTGCTCAAGCACGACCTCACCGCCGATGCCGTCCAGGCACACGAATTCGGCAAGGACGCTACCGCGGGCGAAGCGGTCTTCGCGCCTGCCACGCCGGATGCTTCCGAAGACGACGGCTACGTCATGGCGTACATCCACAACCCCGACCGCGGCGCCGCCGACCTGGTCATCCTGGCCGCTCAGGACTTCACCGCCGATCCCGTTACGGCAAGGCTTACCTGTCCGCGGCGTTCCGCTCGGCGTGCCGCTCGCTGGGGATCAGCCTGGTCCCCGCCCACCCGGATACCCCGACCGACAAGCCGGTCATCAAGCGCACTCTGGGTTCGGTGTCCACGCTGTTCGCCCAGTACGTTGCCGGGTATGTCGGGCGCAGCGCCGAGCACCGGGGCAAGGACGCCGAGCAGGCCGCGGTGTGGTCGATGGCCGAGCTGCAGGCCCTGCTGGATGAGTGGATCGTCGCGGTGTGGCAGAACCGCCCGCATGAGGGGCTGCGGGTCCCCGCTTCCGGCCCGGAACAGTAATTAAGCTAGGCATGGCAGGCCGGCTTGCCGGTCCGCTGACCTGCCGGGGGCGACACTGGGAACATGGACCGTGAGCGTGCGGAGACTCACCTGCGGCTGCTGGCCGAGGCCGAGCTACGCCGGGCGATGCAGATGCCGGCGGGCAGCATTGGCGGCCGGTGGCGTTCGGCGAGGCTCGCGCTGACCGCGCAGGCGCTGACTGCCATGGGCGCTGTCGCCGCCGAGGTTGCCGATGAGATCCAAGCCGGCGTCGGGCTGGCCGTCGCTGCACGGCGTCAGCTGTTCGCCCGCGGCCCCGGCCCGGGACGCATCCAGCCGGAGCTCCGGCGAGCGTCGTGGCGGGCCGTGCCGAAAGGTCAGGTGATCCAGGTCCGGGACGACGAGGTCCGCCGCGAGGTGCCTGTCGTGGCCTACGTCCAGTCTGCGGGCGGCGCGCGGCTCATCGTGGCCGAGTGGCCCTTCGGCCCGTTCACCGCGATTGCGGCAGATGACCGGGGTGTCAGCTACCAGATCAGCTGGCGTGGCGAGGTGGCACCGCGCGAGCTGCTGCTACGCCCCGACCCGCCCCGCCAGGTCCGCTTGCTTGACCTGACCACGGCCGTCGGCCAGCCCGGTGTTACCGCCCTCGCTATTCGAACATCCGGCGGCTGAATTATCTGTGGACGATTCGGCGCAGCTCGGCGAGGATCGCAGGCAACCTGATCACATGGCGTGACTGCCGACGTGGCTTAGGGCGAGCGCGTACCCGCCCAATCTGCTCGCCAACGACGCGCTAGGTCCGATGCGAGTCACCGGGTCGCCTGACGTTCGAAGTCGGCCTGGGCATACCGAGGTGATGGAAGCGGCGATTCCGTGACGGGTCATCCCTGCGGATGGCTGGGGATGGGGTGCTGCTCGGGTTCGTGATGGATGGGGCCCTTGCGTTGGTGTGGCAGGGCGAGGGCGGGGATGATGGCGATAGCGGTAAAGCCGAGCGACCACCAGAAGGTGTTGGCGAACGCGGTGGCCTGACCCGCGAGGCCTGCAGCCGCGTGGCGGTGGAGCTGGGTCGCAAGGATCGTGGCGAGGATGGCCGTGCCGAACGCGCCGCCTAGCTGCTGGCCGATCCGGGTGCCGACGGTGGCGTCGGGAACCTGGGTGGGTCGTAGCCCGAGGTACGCGGCAGCAAAGACGGGGATGGTCACGGCACCGAGGCCGGCGCCTCGCACGACGAGGCTGAGACCGAGGACTATCTCGTTGGTATGGACGGTCACCTGGGTGTAAGCGACGGTGCCGAGCATGGTGAGCACGATTCCGGCGAGCACGACCGGACGTGCGCCGATCTTGTCGGTGAGTGACCCTGCCTTGCTCCGGCTGAGCAGCATCCCGACGCCTTGCGGTGCGAGCAGGAGGCCGGCGTAGAGCGCGCTTTGGCCGCGGACCTGCTGGTAGTAGAGGGGTAGGAGCAGGAGTGCCCCGTAGACACCGAAGCCGGCGAGGAACATCGACGCGATCGAGGCCGAGAAGGAG
>JASHVM010000051.1:0-7012 GCA_030044595.1 Streptosporangiaceae bacterium | reverse complement strand
GGGCGCCGGCCTGGCCGACGGTCCTGGCGCTGGGTCCTTAGGTCGTGTCGCCGGGAGCTTCCATGCGGAGCACGTCTGCTGCGGCTGGCAGCCGTTCCCGGGAGGTGTCGACCAAGAGGGGAGCGTCCAGTTCTGACTCGAGGGCGCCTGGTGCCTGGTCATCAGCGGGCTCGAGGGCGTGCAGGAGGACTTTCACGAATGCATTTGGCCGGTCGGCCTGCAGATAGTGGTTCGCGTCCGGGATGAAGTACAGGCGGTTGCTGCCGGGCTTGAACATCAGGTACTCGTTCCACACGTAGCTCGCCACCCTGGGCGGCGAAACCGTGTCGTACAGGCCCCAGATCACGGTCACCGGGAACGGAGCCTCGGCCAGCGCCGTCAGCCACCTCTGCTCGTCCTTCGACCGCTCGACCAGGTACTGGATCCCCTCGTGCAGGACCTTGATGCCGTCGTCGTGCGCGAAAGTGGCCGTCAGGGCCTCGACCTCGGGATCGCCGGGCTTGCGCGGCGGGGTGAACATGGTGGCGCCCATGCCTTCGGCCAGGAAGGCGGGAGTGACCGCCGCCGCGACCTGGGACCACGACTCTGCGTCGAGTACCTGCCGCTGCGCCTGGGTCAGGTTCGAGAGCGGCAGGAAGATGTTGCCATTGGACAAGACCAGGTGCTCCAGGCGCGTCGCCGACCGGCCCTCAGCGCACCGGGCAGCATGCAACAGCGCCACGCTGTCACCGCGATCGTGCGCCACGATCAGCCCAGTCTCGGCGTCGATCACTTCCGCCAGGTAGAACTCGATGAGCTCCTCGTCCCGGGCGAGGCTGTAGCCCCACCCTTGCGGCTTGTCCGAGAATCCGTAGCCGGGGAAGTCTAGCGCGCAGACACGGAATCTCCCGCTCAGCTGCCCGGCGACCTCAAACCAGTCGATGCTGCTGGTAGGCCAGCCGTGGATGAGCAGCAGCACCGGAGCCCCAGGGTCGCCCATCTGCACGTGGAAGATCTCCACCGAAGAGGCGTCCTGCTGCGCCGGCCGCCAGGAAAAATAGCTACCACGGCTTCGCCAGTCGTCCGCACGCGGCGTGGTCATGATTCCGGCCCCCTCCGGACGGCTCCGAGGTCCAGGCACGGGATTGCCCGGACCGGCGCCAACGCCCGCCAGGGCTGAGCCGGGTCGCCTGGCGCCCGCCGTCGATTCTCCTGCGTGGGGCACGTCGACGCAAGAGTGCGCCGGTAGGAGCGTAGCCGAGCCCGATGGCAACTTCCGGCTAGAGCAGCGGGGGGACGGCGGCCTCGATCAGGTGCGGGCCCGGCTCGGCGTAGGCGCGGCGTAGCGCCGAGACGAGCTCGTCGGCGGTGGACACCCGTACCGCATCGACGCCGAAACCCCGGGCGATCGCGGTGTGGCTGATCGACGGACCGGATAGGTCCAGCATGCGCCTGGCCGCGGGTCCGGCCTCGCCCGCGGGGCCGGCGCCGACCCGCTGCAGCTCCAGGCGCAGGATGGCGTAGGCGTCGTTGTTGACCAGGATCGTGGTCACGTTGGCCTGCTCGCGGGCCATCGTCCATAGCGCCTGGTGGGTGTACAGGGCGCTGCCGTCGGCTTGTACGCACAGCACGGGCCGGTCAGGGGCGGCGATTGCGGCACCGAGCGCGCTGGGCAGGCCCTGTCCGATCGCCCCGCCGGTCTCGGTGATCCAGTCATGGCGAGCCGCGTGCGCGGTAGCGGCCGGCAGGCCGAGGCCAGAGGTCTGGGCTTCGTCGACGACGACAGCGTTCTCTGGCAAGGTGGCGCCGACGGCGGCGGCCAGGGTGCCTACGTCGAGCGCCCCGGCCGGGGCGGCCGACGGGACCAGGTCCGCGAGCCGAGGAGCGGTGCCGGGGGCGACACGGTCGGCGAGGGCCTCCAGGGCAGCGACGACGTCTTCGGTCCCGTCGGCCAGGGTATGCACGGACGCGCCGTCGGGGACCAGGTCGGATGGCAGGCCAGGGTAGGCGAAGAAAGATACCGGCGAACGAGCTCCGGCCAGTACGACGTGCCGGATGCCCTGCAGCTGCTTCTGTGCGGGCTCGGCCAGGTAGGCCAGCCGCTCCAGCGGAGGGACCCCAGCGCCGCGTGGCTGCCGTGCCGGAAACACCTCCCCCAGCATCCGCGCACCGGTCGCGGCGCAGATGCGACTGGCCGCACGCAACCCGGGCTCACTAGTGCCGACGCCGCCGAGCAGCAGCAGTACCGGCTCGGGCGAGATCAGCACCGCGGCAGCCCGGTCGACCGCTTCGTCGTCGACCGGCTGGGCGGCAGGCAGCACCCGCGGCCGCGCTGGAACCGCTCCCTCGCTCCACGACACATCTGCGGGCAGGACCAACGTCGCCACGTGACCCGGCGGCTGCCGGGATGCCGCCACGGCCGCCGCGGCGTCGCGGCCCACATCCCGGGCCGAAGCCGAGGCACGATACCAGCCCGATACGTTGCGGGCCACGCCCTGGATGTCCGACTGCAACGGCGCGTCATAGTGCTCGTGGTAGGTCGCGTGCGCGCCGACGATGACCACGACGGGGCTGTGGGCACGCCGGGCGTTGTGCAGATTAGCCAGCCCGTTCCCCAGCCCCGGACCCAGGTGCAGCAAGACCGCCGCCGGCCGGCCGGCCATCCGGGCGTAGCCGTCAGCCGCGCCGGTCGCCACCCCCTCAAACAGAGCCAGCACCGCGCGCATCTGCGGCACCGCGTCCAGTTCGTGCACGAAGTGCATCTCCGAGGTGCCCGGATTCATGAAGCACGTGTCCACGCCCGAGTCCACCAAGGTCTGCATCAGTGCGCGCGCCCCGATCACCTCGCACCATCCCCCGCCCTGCGTGTGCGGTTCCGTGGACTTTCACTGTGACACCGCTGTGGCCCACCGGCAACTGCTCGACGCCGTTTCCTGCCAGCCGGTGCAATGTCAGCGGCGACAGCCCAACCCGACAGGCAACGGAATGGCCGCCGCTGCCGCCGGGTTGTAGCCGCCATGACGACCACTCAACAGGCGGGCGGCGCAAGCCCAGTCGACTTCGCGACCTTCGGCGATTACGGCGACTTCAGGCGGAAGCAGCCCCAGCCAGCGACTGGAGAGTTCGTGCGGTCCGCCTACCCGTTCCGCGGCCGGATCACCGCGGACGGCTCCAGCGGGTACCCGGCCGTGGCCGGCCGGTACCACCTGTACATCTCCTGGGCCTGCCCGTGGGCGCACCGGACCGCGATCGTGCGCAAGCTGCTCGGCCTTGAGCAGGCCATCTCGCTGTCAGCGGTTGACCCGGTCAGGGACGGCCGCGGCTGGGCGTTCCGCGAGGGCCCGGGGCACTCGCTGGACCCCGTCAACGGGTTCTCGCTGCTGCGCGAGGCCTACGAGGCGACCGAGCCCGGCTACGACGGGCACGTCTCCGTCCCCGTGCTGTGGGACCGAGAGACCGGCCGGATCGTCAGCAACAACTTCCCCGACATCACGATCGACCTGGACACCCAGTTCGGCGCGTTCTCCAACGGCATGGACCTGTACCCAGAGGCCCTGCGCCCCGATATCGACGCGATCAACGCGGTCGTTTACGAGACCGTGAACAACGGCGTGTATCGCTCGGGCATGGCCACCTCCCAGGAGGCTTACCACGACGCGGTGTCCAAGGTCTTCGCCACCCTGGACGACCTGGAGCAGAGCCTGGCCGGCCGCCGGTACCTGCTCGGTGACGCGATCACCGAGTCCGACGTCAGGCTTTGGGTGACCCTGGCCCGGTTTGACCCGGTCTACCACTACCACTTCAAGGTCAACCTGCGCCGGCTGACCGACTACCCGAACCTGTGGGGCTACGCGCGTGACCTGTACTCGCTGCCCGCCTTCCGGGACACAACGAACTTCGACCACATCAAGCGGCACTACTACACCACGCATCCGCACATCAACCCGACCAGAATCATCCCCGACGGCCCGCTGCTGGATTGGGCCGCGCCGGATGACCGCGCCTTGTCCTGATCCGGACCCTTCCTGACCCGGTCACACCCGGCCGTCATGGCCGGCGCCGAGATCGTCGGAGCGCCCGGCCTGCAGGCGCGGCCATTGGGCGATGGGGCGTCCGCCCGGCCATGCCGGCACTGGCGGCCAGTCAGGCGAGCCGTCGTCGGTCCGGGTGATGGAGCAGTGCTGCGGCCAGCCGGCGGGCGAGTCCTCCCACGGCTCCTGGCGTCCGTACACGGTGAGGTCCATGAGCGAGTAGCTGTAGTCCATGGCCTCGGCGCCGCGGCGCTTGGTCCAGTAGGTTTCGAAGACGTGGTCGCCGTCCCGCAGGTAACACACCAGGTGGAACAAGCCGATCTGGCGCTCGGCCAGCAGCGCGTCGAGTGAGGGCTGGGCTGAGTACCAGGGCACGTCCCAGCCCATGAAGTCGCGGTAGCGGATGCTCTCGTCGTAAGGCCCCTGGCACAAGACCGCGTAGGTGATGTCGCGGGAATGCAGGTAGGACAGCTCGGTGACCTGGGCGGTGACCCACGTGCAGCCCTCGCACTGCTCGGCGGCGGGATGGCCGTCCCACCACATGAAGTAGTAGGCGATGAGCTGGCGCCGCCCTTCGAACGCGTCGAGCAGGGTGAGGGGCCCGTCCGGCCCGGTCAGCGCGAGGCTGGCGTCCGCCTCGACCATCGGCAGGCGCCGCCGGGCCGCGGCGATCGCATCGCCTTCCCGGGTGTGCGCCTTCTCTCGGACCCGCAGCTTGTCCAGTTCGGCCTGGAAGGTGGCCCGGTCCACGGCCGCGGGCTGGCTCGGTGCTGCTTCATCCTTCATGACCGTCTCCCTTCTTCTTCGCTGCTGCGTGCGCGGTTTCGGCGAGCAGTTTGATCGCGCCGAGCCGCCGGTCCCACTGCGCGGCGAGGTCAGCCATGGCCCTGGCGGCTTCGTCAAGACGGCCGGCTTGCACCTGGTAGAGAACCTCCCGGCCCTGCGCGCGCCGGCTGATCAACCCGGCCTGTTCTAGCACGACCAGATGCTTGGACACCGCCTGGCGGGAGAAGGGCACGTGGCCGGCCAGCCAGCTGGCGCTGACGTCCCCGTTGCTGACCAGGAGGTCGAGGACCCGGCGGCGAGACGGCTCGGCGATCGCCGACCACAGCTTGTCATCGGCCTGCGCGGTCATCCCGATCGGCCCTTCGCGAGCGCGCGGGCGAGGCGGTCCAGGTACTCGGCCCAGCCGTCGCGGTGCTCGTCGGCATAGCGTTCCTTCTCCGCGCCGGGCCAGGCGCGCAGTTCGTGGCCGCTTTCGGTGACGCGAAGACGGGTCCGCTCGTCGCCCTCGGGCGTCAGCGTGAACTCCACCAGCATCGAGTTGCCGACTACCGGCTCCTCCCCGCGGGGGTGGTTCCAGCGGAATGAGAAGCGTACCGGCGGATCGACCGTCTCCACGACGACCGGGCCGCCCTGGTCCCCGAACTGCATGTAGCCGTGAGCGCCGGGTTCGACCACGAGATCCACCCGGTCGGCGAACCACTGGATCATCTGGCCCGGTTCGGTGATCGTGCGCCACACCACCTCCGGCGGAGCCTCGATCAGGATCTCCCGCTCAATCACCAGGCCTACCACCAGCATCCGATCCCTTCCGAGTGCGCCGCGGCATCGCCGGCCCGGGGGTCACGGCGGGCGGCGCATGGCGGTCACCGCCCGATCACGTCCCGTATCTGCAACCGACGGTAGCGCGTCAAGAATGGACATGCAACCAAAGGTTGCGAGTTGTCTGCCAAGGCCCGCCGCCATAGTGACGCTGTCATGCCGCCGGCCGGTACGTGCGGGGTCCTGGTCCGGCGGGTCGGGCCGCACCTGCCGGGTCCGGCCGGGACGGCCGGCCGGGCCGGTGAGCCGGCTCGGGCAGGTGCGCGGTCAGATCCTGGCGGGGCATACCGCCGGGCGCTACGCGGGTTCCCGCGCCGTGCCGGTGCCTGGCCTGGGCGCGGCGGTGCCGGCGCAGCGAATGGAACAAGGCGACCGCAATCAGCGTGAACGCGGTGACCGCGATGGGGGCAGGGAAGCTGGCTATCTGCGCCGCCAGCTGGAGCGAGGCCGCGCCGACGGCGCAGACCATGACCGCAGCGGCCGCGTAGTCCGCCGCCCGCCTGACCAGGACGCGCGCCCTGGCGCGCACGCCAGCCGTGCCGGGCAGCCATGCCGCCTTCGCGTTCTCCCGGATAACGGTGGCAGCCACTTCGCCTCCCCGGTGACCGATATGACCAGCTGGGCCCAGCATGCCGGGTGGCGCGGCGGCTGCCAGTCACCCGGCCGACGCCGGTGCTGTCAGTTTCCCGACACGGCCACGGTCCGCGTTGGCCGCCTGACCGCCGCCGCGTCCTACTAGGCGGAGCGCCCGCAGCCAGTCCTGATACGTGCACGTCCGGGGGACCCTGCGCCGGGCTGAAGCTGTGGTCACACTGGCCGTGCCACGCTGGCCAGGGCCTTCCGCTGGCGCAGGGCGACCGGGACTGCGGCGAGGATCAACGCGCCGGTAAGGGCAAACGCCGCCGGGTAGCCGGTGCGGACGCAGATCAGGCCGAACACGGCCGGGCCCGCGCCGTACCCGGCGTCGTAGGCGAGGTTCCACAGCGCGCTGGCCTTAGCCTCGGGCAGCTGCTCGATCAGCAGCGCGAACGTCGCGCTCTCGATCGCGCCGAACCCGGCGCCGAACAGCGCCATGGCTGCGAAGATCACCACGGGCGAGCCCAGCAGCATCATCGCGGCCATGCCGGCCGCCGCTACGGCGAGCGCCGGGATGAGCAGCCGTGCGTGACCGTACCGGTCGCCGCGCCTGCCGGCCTGCCAGCGGCTGAGCGTGGCGGTGATCGCCTGCACGAGCAGGGCGGCCGAAGAGAGGTTGCTGGGGATTCCCTTCGCGACCGGCAGCAGCGAGTCCAGCACGCCGGCCGCGACGGTGGCGGCGGCAAAGATCAGCGGCAGCCGCAGCGCGGCACCCGCCATCCGCCCGCGGCTGCGCCCGCCCGGCATCCGCCCGGCGCGGG
>JASHVM010000490.1:0-12372 GCA_030044595.1 Streptosporangiaceae bacterium | reverse complement strand
CGCGGCCTGTTGGTCGAAATCATCCAGCCGGCGCTGGGCGTCGGCCCGCCCATGACCCAGTTGTGCAGGGGTTCGCCGCGCTCGCCGAGGCCGCGCCCGGGCCGGTCGTCCGGCCCGGTGATGAACCCGTCCAGCGACATGGTGATGTCGGCGACGACCTTGCCCATGGCTCTCCTCCTCCTGTCCCGCGCCGGGCTCTTGCCTGCAAAGGACTGCAGGGGCAGCGGAAACTCATCGCCGGGCGGGTGCCCGGACCGGGCCAGCGGCAGCAATCACCGTTCCTCCGCGCCGGACAGCGTCCGGCGCAGCCCGTCCCGGCCCGCGGTGGTGCGGCCGCTGAACCCCAGCCCGGCCCGCTTGACCCACTCTTGTTCGCTGACCGCGCCGGGTTCGGCGGGCAGGTAGTGGCTGAGGATGAGCTCGCCGACCCCGGCCCGCTCGGCCACCCCGCCGACCTGGGTGACGTCGGTGTGCAGCCCGGCCATCCGGTCGAGCGCGGCGTCGGCCAAGCCAGACGGCGTGCCGCGGCCGCAATCGATCACGAAGACCCGGCCGTCCACGACCAGCGCAGACGAGATCCCGGCCCGGCCGGGCACCGGCAGCGGCGCGTCGGCAGTGCCCAGCAGCACCAATTCAGTTGCCATGCGCACCATACTGCCCCGCCGCCCCAACGGACGATGCGGCCCTCCGGGCGTGGCGGTTCGGGTCGGGCGGGCTAGGGGCGAGTCGAGCGCAGGATGCGCGCGGGTGACTAGGGAACGCCAGCGGGTCTCCGCCGACCGACCATCGGTCAGGGGGTGACGATGAGTTTGTCCGGGGGGCCGGCTTGCAGTCGTGCCCAGGTTGGCTCGATGTCGTCGAGGTGGCTGGTGTCGGTGTCGATGTTGAGCGCCCCCTGGGCTGCCTTGGCGAGGAGCCGGGTGTAGGCGTCGCGGCGGATATCGATCGGGGTGAGGAACAGGCTGAAGCCGAGGATGGACATCTGCTTGTTGCGGAAGGCGGCGGCGGCCAGCGGGGCGGTGGGCCCGGCGACGTTGGCGACCTGGATCAGGCGGGCGTGCGTGACGGCCTGGTCGATCGCGTGGTTGACGATCTGGCCCCAGACCAGATCGATGATGACGTCGAAGCCGCGGCCCGCTGGTTCCGCGAACCGGGCAGCGAGCTGGCCCGGGTCGGTGACGCTGAGGTCGATGGTGGCGTCGGCGCCGCGGGCCTGTGCCCGGGCCAGCGCACCCGCGCTGCGGTCGGCGACTACGACCGGCCCGGCGCCCATGGCCTTGGCGGCTTGCAGGGAAAGCTGCCCGATCTGGCCGCCGCCGAGGACCAGGACCGATTCGCCTGGCTTGAGCTGCGCGCGGTATTCCAGGGCGAGCCACGCCGTCAGGCCGGGGACGCCGAGTGAGGCTGCCAGGCCTGGATCGATTCCCGGTGGGACCGGGAAGGCCAGTCCGTCCGGCACCGGGATCACCTCGGCGAGCGTGCCGTAGGGGGGCGGCGGGCCGCCGATATACGCGCGGGACCCGGACGGCAGTTCGACGACGGCTTCGTAGCCGGCGACGAACGGGGGCGCGATTGCCCGCAGGGGCATCTGCCCGGCGGCGATGGCGAGATCGACCGGGTTGAGCGCGGCCGCCACGAGGCGGCCTGCTGTGATGTCTTCTGCCGCGGCAGGTCCGGGGAACTCGCGGAGCCTGGGCGCTGCGCCCAGCTCTTCGATGACTGCTGCTCGCATCTGATGCTCCTGACGTGATACGGCTGTTCTTCTTCGGTAGCGCGGGTATAGCAGATGGGCAGCGTCTCGCCTGCCCTGGCGGCCAGCAGCGGCCCGGCGGTGAAGACGTCGCCCGGGCGATGGCCGGGATCCTGCACGCCGGCGGGGCGGAGGTGGTGACGGAAACGCTGGTCATGGCGGCTTGCCTGGGGCAGCCCCTCAGGTGCTCTGCCGGCAGTTCGAGGGGCACAGATCGCGGGAGAGCTTTTCTGCGAGTGCCATCACCGTCGGGGCCGGGACATCGGATGGGGGAGTGGGCATCATCGACGCGTCGATAACGCTCAGCCCGGCCACTGCGCGCACCGCGTCGGCCGCGTCCACGACAGCCTGCGGGTCACTGACCGGGCCCATGCGCACGGTGCCGTTGGCGTGGTCATACAGGCCGACGCCCTGCGGCGGGCCGTCATTGATATCTGCCATGTCAGGCAGCCTGGCCGCCGACGGGGTGAGCGGCAATCACGCGATTGAGGTGATCGCCGTCGGGCCGAGGGGTACCGCAACCCGCTGAAGCAGCGGCGCCGTGTCCGTAGCGCCTGGTGCCGTCCAGCGCGAGACAGGGGTAGTCGACCGACCAGAGGATCCGGTGGGCGCCGATGACGGTGTGGGTGAACTGGAACTGGGGGAGAATGGCGGGCCAGCCCGATGCTCCGCTTCGGCTCACAGCCCCTGGCGTGTTGCCCAGGGGTGTAGCGGTCCAACGGCAGTCTGCGGCCAATAACGTCAATGAGGTGACGCTCGCTCACCCCGCCGCGGCCAAGGCTCAGGCACAGGCAGAAGCGAGCCTGCTGATACCGAGGAAGGAAGTGGAGCATGTCTACGACCCACTCCTGGACGTCGATGCCGGTGGCCGGGCTTGTCCCGGCCGAGCCGGCCGGTGATCCCGCCGACCTGGTGGTGCGCAACGGCCGGATCTGGACCGGTGATCCCCGCCGCCCGTACGCGGGCGCCGTGGCGATCCGCGACGGCAGGGTGCTGGCCGCCGGGGACGATCATGGCATGGCTCGGCACGTGACCAGGGCCACCCGGGTGGTCGACGCGATGGGCCGGCGGGTCATCCCGGGCCTGATCGACGCGCACATACACGTGATCAGGACCGGGCTGCACTACCTGCTGGAGCTGCGCTGGGACGGGGTGCGGTCAGTTGGCCAGGCGCTGGCGATGCTCCGCGACCAGGCGGCCCGGACCCCGCCGGGCCAGTGGGTGCAGGTGATCGGCGGGTGGAGCAAAGAGCAGTTCGCCGAGCAGCGGCTGCCCACGCTCGGCGAGCTGAACGCCGCCGCGCCCGATACCCCGGTCATGGTCACCCACCTGTACCAGTCGGTGCTGCTGAACCGCGCGGCCCTGCGGGCGGCCGGGTACACCCGTGACACCCCCGAGGTGCCCGGCGGGCAGATCGTCCGCGGCTACGACGGGGAGCCGACCGGATTGCTGGTGGCGGCGCCGGCGGCGAACCTGCTGTACGCCGCGATCGGGACGGCGCCGGTGCTCGGCGACGACGGCCAGCTCGCCTCGACCCGGCAGTTCCTGCGCGAGCTGAACCGGTTCGGGCTGACGTCGGTGATCGACGCGGCCGGCGGGTTTCAGTCCTTCCCCGAGAACTACGCCGCCGTCACCCGGCTCGCGGCCGACGGGGCACTGCCGGTGCGGCTGGCCTACTATCTGTTCCCGCAGGTGCCCGGTCAAGAGCTCGACGACATCCGGCGCTGGATCGCGGGCCTGCGGCCCGGTGACGGCGACGACTGGCTGCGCCTGGCCGGCGCGGGCGAGGGCCTGGTCGCGTCGGCGAACGACTTTGAGAACTTCGCCGAACCGCGCCCCGAGCTCCCGGCGCGGGCCGCCGCCGATCTGGAGGCCGCGGTCCGGCTGCTGGCCGAACATGGCTGGCCGTTCCGGCTGCACGCCACCTACGACCAGACCATCCGGATGGACCTGGACGTGTTCGAACGGACCGGCGCGTTCCCCGGCGGCGCGCAGTGGATCCTGGACCACGCCGAAACCATCTCACCGGACAGCATCGAGCGGGTCGCCGCGCTGGGCGGCGCCATCTGCGTCCAGCACCGGATGGCCTACCAGGGCCGCGCGTTCACCGAACGGTACGGGCGCGAGCGCGCCGCCCAGGCGCCGCCGGTCAAGGGCATGCTGGCCCGCGGGCTGACGGTGGCCGCCGGCACCGACGCGCCCCGGGTATCCACCTACAACCCGTGGGCCGCCCTGGAATGGCTGGTCCGCGGCCGGACGGTCGGCGGCCTGCAGCTATACGGCCCGGACAACCTGCTGGACCGGGAAACCGCGCTGCGGCTGTACACCACAGCCGGCGCCCAGCTCACCGGCGACGCCGGCCGCAAGGGCATCCTCGCCGAAGGCTACCTCGCCGACCTGGCCGTCCTGTCCGATGATTACCTCGCGGTCCCGGCCGAAGACATCTCCCGCATCGAGTCGGTGCTCACCATCACTGGCGGGAATATCGTCTATGCCGCCGCCGAGTACGAGGGCCTGGCTACGCCCCTGCCGCCGGTCGAGCCAGCCTGGTCTCCGGTCGCGCGCTACGGCGGCTACCAGCAGTCCGCCCCGTCCGGAGCGGCCCAGGCCCGCGCGGTAGCCGAAGCCGCCAGCGACTCCCTGGAGCAGCACCAGTGGCAGGTAGCCCGCGGCGGACCGGAAACCCCTGCGCTCCGCGCACTCGACGACACCTGCTGAAGCTGGCGCCGCTGTTTCATTCTTGAACCGGGGAGACTCTCCGGGGTGCACAGCGCACTCCGGTCGTACCGGGTCCGATAGACGCGGGCCGATGAGACTGGCCCATGACGAACATCGCAGGGCCGTGACCTGTGATTTCACCTGTGCGCCCCAACCGCGACTCCAATGGGGGACCTACTGCTATGAGGCGATCGGCAGCTTTGCCGCCAGGAGCGTGCCACCACCTTCCGGACTCTGGACCATGAGGTGCCCGCCAATGGCGGTCACTCGATCGCCTAGCCCCACCAACCCGTGACCGCCCGGATCGGCACCGCCGACACCGTCGTCGCGGACCTCGACCCGGAGCATCCCGTCCTCAATATGCGCCCTGACTTCGGCGCGCTCGGCGTGCGAGTGCTTCACGACGTTGGTCAGCGCCTCGGCCACGACGAAGTAGGCGCTGGCTTCGATCTCCACCGGAAATCGTTCGCTCGGTACATCGACCTCGACGGGAAGGTCGAGCCGGGACACGATCGAGCTAATGCCGCTGCGCAGCCCGCCGTGGGCGAGGACGGCGGGAAGGATCCCGTGTGCAAGCTCGCGCAGCTCGGTGTTTGCCTGCTGGGCGTGTGCGAGTGCCTCTGCGATGAGTGTCCCCGCCTTGCCGCTGTCCGGCTCCAGCGCCCGTTGCGCCAGCTTGAGAGTCACGATCGTCTGGAGCAAGCGCTGCTGGGCGCCGTCGTGGAGATCCCGCACCACACGGCGCCTCGCCTGGTCTGCCTCAGTGACCAGACGCGCTCTGGAGGCGGTGAGCTTGGCACGGCTGTCGGCGTTTGCGACGTCGGTGCCGAGCAGCTCGGCGAACTTAGCCATCCGCTCCTCGGTATCGGCGGGAGGGGGCTGGCCCTGACCCCACCCCGCGGCGGCCACACCCCAGAGGCGGCCGTCGACGATTACCGGCGCTGCGACGGAGACCTGGACACCCGCGGCACGCGCAAGCTCGGCGATCGTGCCACGCGCTCCCTCGTAACTCTCCAGCCGGGCGGACCGCTGCGTGCGCCAGACGATCGCCTCGACGCTGTCCCCCTCGTGGCTGATCCGTGTGTCCGGAGGAACCCTCGGCGAAAACGTGCCGCGATGGGCGAGCACGGTAAGTTCGGAGCCTTGTTCGTAGCGGCACACGACGACATGATCGGCTTGCAACAGGCCCGCCAGCTCCGCGGCCACCGTGTCGAAGACATCGCTCGGCTGCCCTCCCCTCGCGACCAGGGTCGCTACCCGCCGCAGCGCGGCCTGCTCCTCGGCCAATCGTGACACCTCGGCTCGCGAGTCGGTGTTCGCGATCGCGGTGGCGACGAGCTCGGTGAAGTTCAGCAGTCGCGACTCGGTGCCAGGAGGAAGCGGGCCGCGTTTGGAGTGAACGGCCAAGGCGCCCCACAGACTGCCGTTGACGACGATCGGACTGCCGACCGAGGATTTCACTTCGAGTTCCCGGCGGACGAACTCGGCGATCGGCCCCGGCACATTGGTCCAGTCGTCCACCCGGGCTGGCTGGCCCGTAGCCGCGACCATCGCGGTTGGATCGCCTGGCACGACGCGGGAGCGGGTAGGTGCAGGCGGGTGATCACCGACCGCCGCCCAGGTAGCCATCGTCGTGACGAACGTGTGACCGGACTCGTAGTAGATCATGCCGGTGTAGTCGGCGCCGAACAGCGGGCCCACCTCTGCCGCCACGGCACTGAACAGCTCGTCCGGCGCCACGTCTTGCGCCACGAGCGTCGCCACCCGTCGGAGAGCCGCCTGCTCCGCGGCGAGCCGTTCCAGTTCCCGGATTTCCGCCTCGCGGTACGCCGCAGCCGACCTACGCATCCCCAGGTCGCCCCATTGCAGAGTCGCTTCCACAAAGGCGAGCAGCGCATCGTCGGCGATCCTGAGCCGCCTGGCGGCCGGGTGTGCCTCCTCGCGCACCACCTCCAGCCCGATCCGCCACGCCTGCAGCATCTCGTCGGCTGCGATCTTCTGGCTGACTCGTGTTTTTCCCGATATCCGGAAGTGATCCTCGTCGCGGGCTGTCTCGGCGCCCGGAGCACGAACGGCCTCGAGCAGGTTGCGCGTATTGGTCAACGTAACCGGCAGCAGGTTCTCGGCTGGCACCTTGGCGTAGGAGGGCAGCAGCTGCTGCATGCGCGCCACGCTGCGCTTAGCGATCCGCTCGACATCCCCGAGCAGAACGCCCGCGAGCCGCTTGACCTCGCTGACCGTCTCGTCGGTACTCATCGCTACGCCCCAGCTAGCGGGAATCTCGCAGGTAAGTGACCGCGGCCAGGACCCGGCGGTGGCCTTTGGGCGTGCTCTCGATGCCGAGCTTGGCAAAGATGCTCGTGATGTGCTTCTCCACGGCGGCGGTGCTGATAAGCAGTGTCTCGGCGATGCCGAGGTTTGACTTTCCCTCGGCGAGCTGGGCAAGCACCTCGCGCTCACGGTCGGTCAGCTCGGCCAGCGGCCCTCCGCGCGCGCGCCGACGCCCGAGCATACGACTAACGACCTCAGGATCGAGCACGGTTCCTCCCGCCGCCACGCGGGACACCGCATCGGTGAACGTCTCGACCTCACCCACTCGTTCCTTCAGCAGGTAGCCGACGCCCTCTGCGCTCTCCCCGAGGAGGTCCACCGCGTAGGTCTCCTCGTAATACCCCGAAAGCACGAGGACGCCAGTCTTTGGCAACCTGGCCCGCAACTCGAGCGCGGCGCGCATGCCATCGGCCCCCTGACCGGGAGGCATCTGGATGTCCACGACGGCCACGTCAGGGCGGTGCGCCAGCGCCTTGCGCATAAAGTCCTCCGCGTCCCCGGCCCGGCCCACCACGTCAAATCCGGCGTCCGCAAGCAGCCGCGCGATCCCCTCACGAAAGAGAACGTCGTCCTCGGCAATCACGACGCGCAGCGGATCCGGCATCTTCACAACGCTACTCCCGCGCATCCGCCCAGGCTATTGGGCTAGCAGCACACGCTGAAGGGTGTCACTCCCGAGTTCCTCCTTTCCCAGGAACGGGAGGTCTGGACGCCCGGCGTCCGGATCGAGGGCGAGGACGGCGTCGCTATCACTCGATGTCAATACGACTCGTGGTCGCCACGGCAGCTCCGAGAGCTCGTAGGCCAGATCGATCCCATCGCGGTCAGGAAGCCCGATGTCGACGAGGACCACATCTGGCCGCGATTTCTGCACGGCGGCCAGCGCCTGGGTCGCGTCCGCCGCGGTCCAGACAGCCTCGACTCCGAGCTCGACCAGGATCCTGGCCGTGAGCCCGAGGAAGTCCGGATCGTCATCGACGATCAGCGCGGAACGAGCCACGTCCTGATCATTGCATCGGCGTGCCGGGCTGAGGGGTAGGGCCAGCCGGATTCCCATCGGCCGCAACCCGAGCGCCCGTGCTGCATTCCCTACCACCGATTTCTGTTCGAGCGGATGATCTTTACGGCTGACTAGCATGTCGCGACGTCGCGGGCGGACGGATAGTGGCCGAAAACGCTCTTCGAGTTCCGAAGCACAACCGTCACGTCCGCAAGCTCGTCCATCTACCTGAAACAGAGGAACGCCATGGTGGCGACCGCTGCAAACCCCGCCAGGCTATACCGGATCGGGCTCTTCGTATTCACCGCGGCGAGCACCTCCGGGGGGTCTGGCCGTCCAGCCGGGCCTGCTGATCGTCTCCCGGGCGGTACAGGGGGCCGGTGCGGCCATCCTTGCCCCCGCGGCCCTGTCCCCGCTGGTCACCTGCTGGCCCGGCAAGCGGGAACACAGCCGCGCCGTGGGCGCCCGCGGCGAGGTCGCATCGGCGGGCTTCGCGTCGGGCGCGGCGCTCGGCGGGCTGCTGGGGGGAAGAAGAATCTGCAATGTCGGCCGTAAGCTGCGGCAGCGGCGATTCCGCCGCGCGTGGCGTGGTCGTCTCCCGCCACGGGCTGCTAGCGAGGCTGGACGGGGCCGCCCGGGTCACCCAGATAGCGGCGCCGCCCGGGAGCGGGAAGACATCCCTGCTGCGCTCCTGGGTCGACGAGGCGGGCCTGGCGGACAGCGTCGCGTGGGTTGCTGTGCACGACACGGCCCGCGCACCGCAGCGGTTCTGGATCTCGGTAGCGGACGCGCTGCGAGGCACGGCCGCGGGGGCGGCGCTGGTGCGGCCCCTGACGGCGGCACCGGACCTGGACGGCTGGGCAGTGGTGGAACGGCTGCTGAAGGACCTGGCCTCGCTGGATGACCGGACCTGGCTGATCATCGACGACCTGCATGAGCTTGGGCCGGGCGACGCGCAACGCCAGCTGGAGCTTCTGGTGACGCTCGCGCCGCCGCAGCTGCGATTCGTCCTGGCCACCCGCCAAGACGTGCGGCTAGGCCTGCACCGGCTGCGGCTGGAGGGCGAGCTGACCGAGATCCGCGCCGCCGACCTCCGGTTCACGCTGGATGAGTCGCGGGCGCTGTTCGAGCGGGCGGGGGTCGAGCTGTCCGAGCCAGCGCTGGGAATGCTGTATGAGCGAACCGAGGGCTGGGCGGCCGGGCTGCGGATGGCCGCGCTGTCGCTGGCCGCGCACCCGGACCCGGAGCGGTTCGCCGCCGAGTTCTCCGGCAGCGAGCGCACGGTGGCTGAATACCTGCTGGCCGAGGTGCTGGAACAGCAGAACGAGCCCGTCCGGCGGCTGCTGCTGCGCACCTCGGTGCTGGACCGGGTCAGCGGCGAGCTCGCCGACCTGCTGACGGGTGACGGCGGCGGGGAGCGGACCTTGCAGGACCTGGAGGAGGCCGGCGTGTTCGTGATGTCGCTGGATGCGCGGCGGTCCTGGTTCCGCTACCACCGGCTATTCGCCGACCTGCTCCAGCTGGAGCTGCGGCGTACGCCACCGGGCGAGGTCACCCGGCTGCACCGCGCCGCCGCGGGCTGGTTCGCGGAGCACGGGCATCCGGAGGACGCCGTCCGGCAGGCGCAGGCGGCGCAGGACTGGAGACTGGCCGCGCGCCTGCTTGCGGACCACTCTCTCGGTCTCACCCTCGAGGGGCGGGGCGGCTCGGTACATGAGCTCCTCGCCGGATTCCCGGCCGACGCCGCCGCGGCCGACGCGGAGCTAGCCGCGCAACTGGCGGCCGACGAGGTGCTTCAGGGCTCGCTGGAGGCCGCCGGGCGGTATCTCGCGCTGGCCGCCAGCCAGTCCGCATCGGTTTCGACCGACCGCCGCGGGCATTTCCAGCTCGAACTGGCCAGGCTGCGGATGGCCGTCGCCGAAGGACACGGCGACCTCCCCGCCGCGATCAAAGAGGCACAGACGCTGCTAGCAGCGGAGACAGGCTGGGAGGACCTCCGCGCGGTAGCGCTGACCCGGCTCGGCATCGCCGAGCTGTGGGCCCTGCGGATCGACGAGGCGGAGCGCCACCTCGAGCAAGCGGTCGCCCTCGCCCGGCGGATCAGGCGGCCCTGGCTCGAGGTCCGCGCCATGGCCCACTGGGCATGGGCCGCTAGCTCCCGGTCAGCCGCTCCGGCGATCGAGCGAATCACGCAGGCGATAGACAGGAGCACGCAGGCGATCAAACTGGCCCAGGCGCACGGCTGGACCGACGAGCCGGTCGTCGCTGTCGCCTACCTGACCCTCGGTGCTATCCGGACGTGGCAGCTGCGGCTAGAGGAAGCCGAGACGCTGCTCGATCGCGCCGAGCGGACGCTGCGGGTGAAGACCGAACCGGCGGCGGGGCTGATGCTCTGGCAGGCGCGCGGGATGCTCGAGCGCGCACGCGGCCGGGACACCGAGGCGCTGACCGCCTTCCAGGCCGCCGAACGGCCGGCCCGGCTGCTCGTCACGGCCCACCCTCGCCCGGTACCGGCGCGAGCGTACATGCTGCAAACACTGGCCCGGCTAGGCCAGACCGGACGTGCCGAGCGGATCCTCGCCGACCTGGACGAGCAGCAGGGGAACCAGGGCGAGATGCGCATCGCCGCGGCGACGCTGCGGCTCGCCAAGAATGATCCGCTGGCTGCGGCCAGCGTGCTGGCGCCCGTCCTTGACGGCTCAGCCCCGGTAACGAACATCGCCTGGCTGGTGCAGGCATTCCTGCTGGAGGCGATCGCCCGGGACGCGGTCGGCGACCCCGGCGCCGCCGACCGCGCCCTCGAACAGGTGCTCGACCTGGCCGAACCCGACGGCATCCTCCTGCCGTTCCTGCTATTCCCCGCGCCGGGGCTGTTCCAGCGCCACGCCCGGCAGCGCACCGCCCACGCCTCGCTGCTCGCCGACATCCGCGGCCTCCTGGCCAGCAAGACCCGCGCGGCGCCGTCCGCCATGTCGCAACCGCCACTGGTACCGCTCAGCAACAGCGAGATCCGCGTCCTGCGCTACCTGCCGACCAACCTGTCCGCCCCGGACATCGCCAGCGAACTCTACGTCTCGCCGAACACCATCAAGACCCACATCCGCCACCTCTACGAAAAGCTCGGTACCCACCAGCGCAGCGAGGCCGTCACCCGCGCCCGCGCCCTCGGCCTGCTCGCACCCGCCGGACGGCGCTGACCCAGACCCGGCCCGCCGTCTCGGCGTGCCGTGGCTGACGGCAGTCCGCGGCAAATCACCTTACTGACGTGACGCTCGCTCACCCTGCCCCGGCCAAGGCTCACAAGCAAGGACAGAAGGAGACGAGCATGAAAAGCATCTGCGTCGAAGAACACGCCATCGACCCTGCGATAGACAAAGCCGCTGGGCCTGCCGTCCTGGTCGAGGCACCCTATGTAGGCCTGAATAATTCGGTCAACGTTGCCTCCAGGCCGCGCGATGACCACCGGCCGACCGTGGCGGCCATGCCGGAGGCCCTTGAGCTGGGTGCTGACCTCGGCGACGGCCGGATCAAGAACATGGACGCGGCGGGCATCCAGGTGCAGGTCGTGTCCTACACCTCGCCCGCCCAACTCGCTCCGGCCGACCAGGCCGTCTCGCTCACCCGGGCGGCCAACGACCGGCTGGCCGACCGGGAGAAGATCGCGCACCTGAACGCCCAGATGGTCTTCGGGCTGTGAAGTGAGGCCGTCACTGGAACTGGAGAGAGGTCCGCATGAGAAACCGATACCGCTGCGGCTGTCCGGGTCGCTTCGTGTGCGCTGAGAGGCCTGGCTATGTCCCTATCGCGCCCAGGTAGTCCGGTCCCGGCCGGCGGCGGGGATGCCGAGACCAGCCGCGGCGGGGGCCGGGCCGTGGCGGGCGGGCCGCGTGCGGGGACCGCGTTGTTGTTGTCGTTGTCGATGGCGCAGTTCATGGTGGTGCTGGATTTCACCATCGTGAACGTGGCGCTGCCGTCGATCCAGCGGGACCTGCACGTGGCCACGACGACGCTGCAGTGGGTGGTCAGCGGGTACGCGGTGGCGTTCGGCGGGTTCTTGCTGCTGGGCGGGCGGCTGGCCGACGTCTGCGGTCGGGCCCGGCTGTACCGGATCGGCCTGGTCGTGTTCACCCTGGCGAGCATCTCGGGGGGCCTGGCCGTCGATCCGGGCCTGCTGATCGCCTCCCGGGTGGTGCAAGGGACCGGCGCGGCGATGCTGGCGCCCGCGGGCCTGTCGCTGCTGGTCACCAGCTGGCCCGGGGACCGGGAACGCGCCCGCGCGTTGGGCACCTACGGCGCGGTCGTGTCGGCCGGCTTCGCGTCTGGCGCGGTGCTGGGCGGCCTGCTCGTCGAGATCACCTGGCGGCTGGTGTTCTTCGTCAACGTCCCGATCGGCATCGCGCTGCTGGCCGCCTCGCTGCGGCTGCTGCCGCCGGACCCCCCTCGGCGCGGCGGGCAGCTCGACGTTCCCGGCGCGTTGACCGCGACCGCCGGGGTCGCGCTGCTGGTGCTGGCCGTCGTCCGGGCCGGCGACACGCTGCAGGCCACCTGGCCGGCGCTGCTGGCCGCGGCCGCG
>JASHVM010000050.1:0-3974 GCA_030044595.1 Streptosporangiaceae bacterium | reverse complement strand
TGCTGCTCCTTCTTGATCAGCGCCATCTTGTCTTCCGGCGTCGCTTCGGCCAGGAAGTCGTCCACGCCTGACTCGTCCGCGATCGCCTTGGCGGTCAGCGGGTTGTCCCCGGTGATCATGACGGTCTTGATGCCCATCTTGCGCATCTCGTCGAACCGCTCGGCGATGCCCTCCTTGACGATGTCCTTGAGCTGGATGACGCCCAGGGCCCGAGCGGGTCCGTTGACGGGCTTCTCGGCCACCACCAGCGGGGTTCCGCCGGCCGCCGAAATGCCGTCGACCAGCGGGCCGAGGTCGTCCGGTACGGTGCCGCCGTTGTCGCGCACCCACTGGGCCACCGAGGAGGCGGCGCCCTTGCGGACCTCGCGCCCGTCGGCCAGGTCGACGCCGCTCATCCTGGTCTGCGCGCTGAACTCGACGAAGTTGGCGCCATTCAGCTCGCCCTCGGGCCGCTCACGCAGGCCATACTGGTTCTTGGCCAGCACCGCGATCGACCGGCCCTCCGGGGTGTAGTCCGCCATCGACGACAGCTGCGCCGCGTCGGCCAGCGCGGCCTGTGAGGTCCCGCCGACCGGGAGGAACTCGGTGGCCTGACGGTTGCCGATGGTGATCGTGCCAGTCTTGTCCAGCAGCAGCGTGTTCACGTCGCCCGCCGCCTCTACCGCGCGGCCGGACATGGCCAGCACGTTGCGCTGCACCAGCCGGTCCATGCCGGCGATGCCGATCGCGGACAGCAGCGCGCCGATCGTGGTCGGGATCAGCGCCACCAGCAGCGCGACGAGGATCACCAGGGTCTGCGGCGCCTTGGAGTAAAACGCCATCGGCTGCAGCGTGATCACCGCGAGCATGAAGATGATGGTCAGCGAGGCCAGCAGGATGTTCAGCGCGATCTCGTTCGGCGTCTTCTGCCGCTGCGCGCCCTCGACCAGGGCGATCATCCGGTCGATGAACGTCTCGCCGGGCTTGGACGTGATCTGCACCACGATCCGGTCGGACAGCACGGTCGTGCCTCCGGTCACCGCGGACCGGTCGCCGCCGGACTCGCGGATGACCGGCGCGGACTCGCCGGTGATCGCCGACTCGTCCACCGACGCGATGCCCTCGACCACGTCGCCGTCGCCGGGGATGACCTGGCCCGCCTCGACCACCACGTGGTCGCCGAGCTGCAGCTGCGTGCCGGGCACCTCCTCCTCGCGTAGAGCCGACGGGTCAGCACCGGGCTTCCAGCCGATCAGCCGGCGCGCCACCGCCTCGCGCTTGGCCCGCCGCAGCGTCTCGGCCTGCGCCTTGCCGCGTCCTTCGGCCACGGCCTCGGCCAGGTTGGCGAATACCACGGTCAGCCACAGCCAGACGATGATCGTCCAGTTGAAGACCGACGGCGACCGGATCCCGGTGTACAGGCACAGCACGGCGCCGACCTCGACCACGAACATGACCGGGTTCTTGACCTGGACCCGCGGGTCCAGCTTCTTGAACGCGTCAGGGAGGGACTGCAACAGAATCTTCGGGTCGAGCAGCCCGCCGCCGACGCGGCGCGGCTCGCCGCCTGCCGTCCTGCCGGAGGGCGGAGCGGCCGGAGCGCCCGGGCTCTCGGTTGTCACAGACATCAGTGCAATCCTTCTGCGAAGACGCCCAGCGCCAGCGCCGGGAAGTAGGTCAGGCCGACGAGGATGAGGATCACGCCGACGAGCATGCCGACGAACAGCGGCGTCCTGGTATCTAGCGTCCCGGCGCTCTGCGGCACCGGGCTCTGTCTAGCCAGCGACCCGGCCAGGCCGAGCGCGAAGATCTCCGGCGCGAACCTGCCGAACAGCATCACGATGCCGCCTAGCGTGTTGTACCAGGTGGTGTTCGTGGCCAAGCCGGCGAACGCCGAGCCGTTGTTGTTGGCCTGCGAGGCGAACGCGTACACGATCTCGGTCAGCCCGTGCGGCCCTGGGTTGAAGATCGAGCTCTGGCCGGTCTTCGTGGCGATCGACAACCCGGCCGCGGTCAAGATGACCACCGGCAGGGTCAGGAAGTACAGCGACGCGTACTTCATCTCGGCGGGCCGGATCTTCTTGCCGATGTACTCCGGCGTCCGGCCGACCATCAGCCCGCCGACGAACACGGTCACGATGGCCAGGACCAAGATGCCGTACATGCCGGCCCCGATCCCGCCCGGCGCGATCTCGCCGAGCGCGATGTCGAACAGCGCGATGCCGCCGCCGAACGGCGTCAGCGAGTCATGGAAGCAGTCCACTGCGCCGGTGGACGTCACCGTGGTGGACGCCGCGAACAGCGAGCAGCCGGGCGTGCCGAACCGGACCTCCGTCCCCTCGGCGGCGCCGTGCGCCAACTGCGTTGCGGTGCCGCCGGTCCCCAGCGCCAGGTGGCTCTCGAACAGGCTGATCCCGCCGACCGCGGCCAGCCAGATGATCACCATGACGGCGACCAGCGCGTAACCCTGCCGGTTGTCCTTGACCATCTTGCCGAACGCTCGGGGAGTGGCGAACGGAATCAGCAGCAGGATGAAGATCTCGAACCAGTTGGTGAAGGCATTCGGGTTCTCGAACGGGTGGGCGGAGTTGGTGTTGAACCAGCCGCCGCCGTTGTTCCCCATGTCCTTGATGATTTCCTGCGACGCCACCAGGCCGCCGGGGATGGTCTGGTGCCCGCCGGCCAGCGTCGTGTACGTGTGGTAGTTGGACAGGTTCTCGATCGCCCCGCCCGCCACCAGGACCAGGCAGCCGATCACCGCCATCGGCAGCAGCAGCCGGATCACGGCGCGGGTCAGGTCCACCCAGAAGTTCCCGAGCCGGTCGGTCTTGGACCGGGTGAACCCGCGGATCATCGCGATCGCGACCACTAGGCCGACCGCGGCCGACATGAACTGCTGCACCATCAGCCCGCTCACCTGGGCGAAGTAGCCCAGGGTGGCCTCGCCGGCGTAGTTCTGCCAGTTGGTGTTGGTGGTGAAGGACACCGCCGTGTTCCAGGCCAGCGCGGGCGAGACGTTGCTAAATCCGAGCGAGAAGAACAGCCAGTGCTGCGTCCGCAGGATCAGGTACACGACCAGCACGCTGATCAAGGAAAACGCGAGCATGGAGCGCAGGTAGACGCTCCACCGCATGTCCGCGTCCGGGTCGATCCCGGTCAGCTTGTAGATGCCGCGCTCAACCCGCCAGTGGTCCTTGGCGGTGAAAATGCGCGCGATGTAGTTGCCCAGCGGGATGTAGCACGCCGCCAGGGCGGCGACCAGCAGCGCGACCTGCAGCCAGCCTGCGACTGAGACGTTCAGCATTCAGAACCTCTCAGGCAGTATCAGGGCCACGAACAGGTAGAGCGTCAGCAGAACGCCACCGATCAGGCCGATCCAGTTCTCAGCGCTCAAAGGTCTCGATCCCCTTCACGATCAGGATGAGGACGGCGAAGACGACGATCGTCAGGCCGACGTACAACAGGTCCCACACGGTGACTCCTTGGGGAGAAAGTGGTGCCGTGCCGCTAATGGCCGTGCTCACCAGGGCCTACCGAAGCCCCAGGAGCACAGCCTTAGTTAACGGTTCGGGATCCGCCGGTAAAAGCAGGCCTTGCAGGACCCATGCGGCTGCTGACGGGTTCCTAACGAAACCCATGCGAACGAGGGGACTAGACCGGGACTAGACCTCAGGAGTGTCCGGGATCAGGGCGTGCCGGCGGATACGCCAGGAGTGCAGTCCGCGGCCCATCTCGTCCATCAGCGCCGACGGCGGGACGGCGAGCACCGGGCACCTGGCGTGCGCCAGGCAGTAACGCCCGACCGAGCTGCAGAACATCCGCCCGAGGTGGCCGCGACGGCCCGTTCCGATGATCAGCAGGTCTTCTGGCTGGTTGGCGATGTCCACGAGCACGGGACCGGTCTCACCACGCTCCACGTGCGGCTCGACCTGCAGGCCGGCGGGCATCCCGCCCAGGGCGTCGTTAAACGCGTCCTCCAGTCGCTCGCAGGCCGC
>JASHVM010000489.1:0-4129 GCA_030044595.1 Streptosporangiaceae bacterium | reverse complement strand
GAGTGCGCCGAACTCGGCGGGCACGGGGTGGTCGGCGTCCGGCTGAGCATCGGGTCGTTCCCGGCCGGAGGGCTGGAGTTCAAGGCCATCGGCACGGCCGTCCGCGCGCCGGGCGTGCCTCCGCTGGCGTCATGGCCCCGCAGGCCGTCGGGACGTCCCAGGACGCCGTTCACGTCCGACCTGTCCGGGCAGGATTTCGCCAAGCTGATCATGAAGGGCTGGGTGCCCGCGGGGCTCGCGCTGGGCATCTCGATCGGGTCCCGGCACGACGACTGGATGACCATCGGCCAGACCCGCTGGGGCTCGGGTAACGCCGAGGTCAACGGCTGGACCGAGCTGGTCAACGACGCCAGGAACGATTCACGGGAGCAGCTGGAGAAAGACGTCAGGCGCCTGGGCGGTGAGGGCGTGGTGATCGCCACGATGGACATGCGGGTACGCGAGCGCGAATGTCCGGCGCTGGAGGGCCGCCGTGACCATATCGTCGAGGCCACCACCATCGGCACCGCGATCGCCAGGTTCACGCGCTCCGAGCACCGTGACAGCGGCGGCCGGGGGCTGAAGACCCTGCCCATCATGTCGCTTGACCCGCAGCGACGCCAGGCAGCCAGGGTTCGGATATAACCGTCATAGCTAACAAAGCGCTAGCTGGCCTTGTAGGAGAGGGCATGACCGAGCAGGGGAACATAGCGACGGAACTGGATGCCGCGGGCGTCCCGCAGGACGCGATGCGTCGCCTGGCGGAGCTGCAGCCCGGCCGGGCCGGCTCGATCTTCACCTCCGACCTGTCGGTGAACGAGTTCCTGCTGGTGCGGGAGGTCGGGTTCCGGCCGCTCGGCCTGGTGCTCGGCAGCTCGATCTACCACGTCGGTCTACAGGTAGGCCGGTGGGGCAGGAACCAGGAGCTCGACGTGCTGTCCCAGGCCATGTACCACGCCCGCGAGCTGGCCATGACCCGGATGGAGGCCGAGGCCGACGCGCTGCGCGCGGACGGGATCGTCGGCGTCCGACTGGACGTGGAGATGAAGGAATTCGGCGCCGACATCGCCGAGTTCATCGCGGTTGGCACGGCGGTCAAGGCCGAGGAGGGCGCGGGCGGCGGCGGGGTCGACAACTGGCGCAACAACAAGAACCAGCCGTTCACCTCGGACCTGTCCGGCCAGGACTTCTGGACGCTGATCCGGGCCGGTTACGCGCCGCTCGGCATGGTCATGGGGTCGTGCGTGTACCACATCGCACACCAGCGACTCGGCACCAAGATGGGGAACATCGGCCGGAACGTGGAGATCGAGCAGTTCACCCAGGCTCTCTACGATGCCCGCGAGCTGGCCATGAGCCGGATGCAGGCCGAGGCTGAGGCGCTGCACGCGGAGGGAATCGTCGGCGTCCAGCTGAGGCAGCATAGCCACACCTGGGGCTCGCACACCACGGAGTTCTTCGCGATCGGGACCGCCGTGCGCCCGCTGCGCCCCGACCACATCATCGAGCGGCCCACCATGGTCCTGAGCCTGGACGCCTGAGCCGGGCTTCCTGCCGGGTTTACGGGTTAGGCCCGCTGACCAGGTCCAGCAGGTGCGCTACCCGGTCCCGCAGCCCGCGGACGCCCGGGCGGTAGCGCTGGTAACCGGGCGTACCCGGCTGGCCCGCTCGGCCACCGGGGCTCTCGGAGTGCGGCGGGCTGGCCACGCCGAACTCCCCGTCCGCCACGCGCCGGCCCGTGCCCAGCTCGCCGCATGCGGCGCTGACCAGGTGCTGGGCTATCCCGAACGTCATCAGGCCGGGAACCCCGGGTCCCGGCGCGATCGTCATCGCCTCGTGGGCCAGCGCGTCAAGCTCCGGATCGCCCTGGTCCAGCGCGAAGATCGTCGCCCCCACCCGCCGTGCGTCGCTGACCCGCTCGAGCAACGGGACCGGAGCGGTCGTCGGCGTCACCACGAACAGCGTCTCGCCGCGCCGGGCGGCTTCCAGCCGCTCCAGGCCCACCCGCAGGTGCGCAGGCGCGCCCGCCGGAACCCGCCAGCGCACCAGCGTCGGCATGAGCTCTTCAATCCCGGACAGCCGGCTTTCCTCATCCAGGTGAGCGGTGAGGTGCCAGGGCTCTTCCTCCGGCGTACCGACCAGCAGGAGCCCGCCAGGCTCCCGCGTCGCCTTCCGCAGCCCTCGGGCGAACGCACGGGTCCGGTCGATCCAACCGGTGGGAGCTAGCAGCGCACGGAGAGTGGCCACTTGATTCGCGTCCACGTATCCATGGTGCCCGCAAAAGTCCGTACGCGCATCCATATCCGTACTGACGGTAGCTTCCGCGGGAACCCGGGGGGAGCACTCGTCCGGCCAGCGAGGCGATCTGGCAGGATCGCCCCATGACTGAGCGCGAAGCCCCGTCCGTCCATGGCCTGGTCATCGGCATCCTCGGCGGTACCGGCGACCAGGGCCGCGGCCTGGCCTTCAGGTTTGCCAAGGCCGGCCACCCGGTGATCGTCGGTTCCCGCAACGAGGAACGCGCCCGGGCTGCCGCCAGCCAGGTCGGGCACGGCGTCCAGGGCATGGGCAACCGCGATGCGGCCCGGGCGGCGAGGGTCGTGATCGCCGCGGTCCCGTACGAGGGCCACGCCGAGCTGCTGTCCTCGCTCGCGCCGGAACTGGCCGGCAAGATCGTCGTGGACTGCGTGAACCCGCTCGGCTTCGACCACCACGGCGCCTACCCGCTACCCGTCCCCGAGGGCAGCGCGGCCGAGCAGGCCGCGGCGCTGCTCGCCGACAGCCGGGTGGTGGCGGCGTTCCACCACGTGTCAGCGGTCCTGCTGCTGGATCCCGAGGTGGAGAGCATCGACCTGGACGTGCTGGTACTGGGCGAGGACCGGCACGCCACGGACGTGGTGCAGGCTCTGGCCGGCCGGATTCCCGGGATGCGCGGCGTCTACGCGGGCCGCCTGCGCAACTGCGGTCAGGTGGAGGCGCTGACCGCGAACCTGGTGGCCATCAACCGCCGGTACAAGGCACACGCCGGGCTTCGCATCACCGATATTTGAGAGCCTTTTTACCGAACGGGCAGGGGTTCGTCGGCCGCCACACCGGCGCGCTACCCGGGAGCGCGCGTCAAGGGGTGCTCGCGTGTCTAGGTTGTTCACGCTGCCCGGTGAGGATGGACGCGACGAAGCCGGCGTTGGGGTGACGTCGGCGGCGGAGATCACGGACCACGGCACCAGCGTCGAAGGGCACGGTATGGTACTCGGCCGTCAGGCCGCCAACCCCGCCGTCATCAAGGAGCAGCCAGCTGGCTTTGCCGGGTGGACGCGGGAGCCCGGTGCTGCCCGGGTTGAGGGCGCGGATGCCGCCTACCAGGCGGTCCGCCTGGTAATGGGTGTGGCCGCCGAGAACCACGTCGGCGCCGCACCCGGCCAGCAGGCCGCGGAGTTGCCCGTCGGGGATCTCGGGGTCGATGCCGGGGCCGTCGTCGGCGCCAGGTGAGGCATGCACGCCCAGCACCCTGGTCCCGCCGGGGAACCGCAGCCGCAGCTGCCCCGGCAGCGCGTCCAGGTATTCCAGCGTCCCGGCCTGGCTCAGGACACCGCGAGTCCAGCCGATCCCGGCCGCCATCGCCGCGTAGCGCTCCACCAGGTCGGTGCGGCCAGCCGCGTCGGCGGCGGTGGCGTGGGGCGCGGGCTGCTCGCCGGTCAGGACGTACCGGTCGGTGTTCCCGCGCAGCATGCTGATACCCGGCAGGCCCTGCAGCAGCTCGAGCACTTCCGCGGGGCGGGGGCCGAACAGGACCAGGTCACCCAGCGCCCACCAGCGGTCCACGTGATGGCCGGCCGCATCACCGAGCACCGCGCGCAGCGCCACGTCGTTTCCGTGGATATCGGCGATAACGGCCAGCTTCATGCGCGCCAGCTTATGTCTGGCTGCCACGGGCCGCAGAAGCTCTGCCGCCCGGCAGGCCCGCGGCTGTTCGCGCAACCTCGGTTACGCTGGTCACCGAACCACCGGCCCGTGATCTTTGCCTAGACATCACCCAGACATCAGCTGCGCGCAAGGGTCTGTCCAGCGCGCAGCCGGTCCAGGCAGCGACGATGTGCTGCCAGCCGAAAAAGGAAGACGATGCCGCGGACGAGGAAGAACAAGAAGAGTA
>JASHVM010000488.1:0-6104 GCA_030044595.1 Streptosporangiaceae bacterium | reverse complement strand
TGACCAGGCTCACCCCCTCGGCCGCCAGGGCCTCGGCGATTCCCCGGCCGAGTCCGCGGCTGGCCGCGTTGACCAGTGCCACCCGGCCGCGCAGCTGCAGGTCCATCGTGACCCCTCTGACGATGTTTTTTTTCGGGGCGACCTGGATGTCATGAGACGCGCAGGTACCTGCCTAGCCTAGTGATCGCCGTCTCGCGGTGCGGACTCAGTCCCGCGAGATCCCGAGCACCACCGTCCGTCCGGGATCGCTTCATCGCCGGTCCCGGCGCCCGCGCTTCATCGCCGGTCCCGGCGCCCGCGCTTCAATCGCCGGTCCCGGCGCCCGCGCTCAGAGGAACTGGCCCGCCGACTGCTCCGGCTCGCCGTTCCACGCCACCGCCACGACTTCCGCCGGATCGATCACCGTCCACCCGGTCTCGCGCTCAAGCCGGACCAGGCCGTCCGGGCGGATCTCCACGCCGGTCAGTTTCTTGTTCTCGGTTGTGGCGAACCCGATCGGGCCGACCCTGTTGACCACCATGGAAATCGACCCGGACTTGCCGATGAGCGGCTTGATCAGGTCGCGGATCGTCTCGGCGGTCATGAGCCATCTCCTCCAGATGTCGTTACGGCCAGCATGCCCCGCGGGCAGCCGACAGCGGGCTTAGCCGGCCGGAACGTGCGGCAGCCGCCGACCAGAACCTCCAGGCGATGGCTGAGCGGCGACACCCTAGCGGCGATCGGCCCGACCTTTACTCAGCCATTCCCACGCGCCGACCATGGCCGTCGTGGGGGTCCACGGCATGGGGCTCGGTGCTGACAACCCCACGACCAGCATCCCGGACACGAACGCCACAGTGAAAGCCACGCCGCTGGGCAGCATCACGCTGATGACCATGAGCAGCGCGCCGGTCACGAGGAATATGAGCCGCCCGCGGGCCCGCATCATCCGCACCAGAGCCGCGAACCTCGGATCGGCCAGCCCGGCAGCCGGGCACCGCATGACCAGTCTCATCGCAGCCTCCTACCACAGAAGGCCAATGCCTGTTACGCGAACAGTGTACTTCTCGCGCCCGCGCCGGCGTTCGTATTCTCCGGCGATTCGCGCCGTAAGCTGGGAGAACCGAGAGGGGGAGGCGCCGTGACCAGCCGCCATCCGCCAGTCGAGGACTGGGCCACCGACTTCGATCACACCGACCCGGCGTGGGTCGCCGACCCGTACCCGATCTGGGACGACCTGCGCCGGCGTTGCCCGGTCGCGCACAGCGACCGCTACGGCGGCACGTGGCTGCCGGTCGGTCATGATCTGGTGTCCGAGGTGGCCTACGACACCGAGCACTTCACGTCCCGCTCGGTCGTGGTCAGCGAGCGGCGGCCAGGTCCGGACGACCTGCCCGCGCCCATCGGCCTGTCCCCGCCGATAACCTCGGACCCGCCCTTCCACAAGATCGCCCGGGGGATGCTGCTGCCCGCCTTCGCGCCCAAGACGATCGCCGCGCTCGAGCCCTTCACCAGGGAACTGTGCCGGGAACTGCTCGCCGGGACCGCGGGCCGGCCGAGCTTCGACGCGGCCGTCGACTACGCCCAGCACATTCCGGTCCGGGTCATCGTCAGGTTCCTCGGGTTCCCCCAGGAGGACGCCGATCTCTTCCGGCGCTTCATCCACGAGGTGATGGAGGACGTGGACCGCCCCGGCGAAGAACGAAGGTCGATGTTCACCGAGCTCGACGCCTACATGGATGCCCAGATCGAGGACCACATCGCCCGCCCCAGGGACGACCTGACCTCCTTCTTGATCGGAGCGGAGATCGAGGGCAGCAAGCTGCCGATCGAGCACATCCGCGGCACCATGATCCTGCTGATGATCGCCGGGATCGACACCACCTGGTCGGCGATCGGCGCCTCCCTCTGGCACCTGGCCCTGCACCCGGAGGACCGCCGCCGGCTGGCCGGGGACACGGGGCTGATGGGCACGGCGGTCGAGGAACTGCTGCGTGCGTACGCGCCGGTCACGATGGCGCGCCTGGTCGCCAAGGACTTCGACTTCCACGGGCACCGGCTCAAGGAAGGCGACTGGCTGCTGCTCCCGTTCCCGGCCGCTAACCGGGATCCGGCCGTCTTCGAGAACCCCGGCCTCGTGCAGCTCGACCGGACCCAGAACCGCCACGCCGCCTTCGGGCTCGGCCGGCACCGCTGCCTCGGGTCCAGCCTGGCCCGGATGGAGCTGCGGGTAGCGCTGCAGGAGTGGTTGGACCGCTACCCGGACTTCGAGCTGTCCGACCCCTCGGCCGTCACCTGGTCCGGTGGCCAGGTCCGCGGACCGCGCACGCTCCCGGTCACGATCCCGGGCGAGGGCCGGTGAACCACTGGCCGTTCGGTCAATAGATCTTTTTATCCCGAACGGTCCGTGGTGTTACGGGCCTCAGCCCGAGCCGGCGCAGCGCAACGCCACCGCGACCTGGCATGCTGGTCTGGTGGAGGACGAGCTGCCCAGCTCCCCGCCGCCGGCCGGCCGCGTGGCGCGGTTGTTCAGGGCTGCCGACGAGCGGCACATCCCGCTGCGGACCATCCTGGTCACGGTGGCGGTGGTGGCCGTCACGTACCTGGCCGCCAAGCTGATCTACCGGCTGCGGGACATCGTGCTGCTGATCCTGGTCGCCGGGTTCCTCGCGCTGCTGCTCAACCCGCTCGTGGTGTACGTGCAGCGACACCTGACCCCGCGCCGGGGCGCCGCCGTGACCATCGTCACCTTCTGGGCGCTGGTCGTCTTCATCGGCCTGGCCATCGCTTTCGGCTGGCCGCTGGAGAGAGGCATCACCCACCTGGCGAACCGGCTGCCCAGCTACGTGGCCAGCGCCCAGCACGGCAACGGCTGGATCGGCCACCTCGTGCGCAAGTACCACATTCAGAGCTGGCTGCAGCGGAACACGCCCAAGCTGGTGAGCTACGCCGAGTCGCTGTCCAAGCCGGTCCTAACCATCGGCAAGGGCGCCCTATCCCTGGTCATCGAGCTGGCGACCATCTTCGTGCTCATGCTGCTCCTGCTGCTCGAGGCCCCGAGGCTGCGGCGCGGGCTGCTCGGCCAGATGAGGCCGGAGCGGGCCGCCGCGGTCACGCGCGTGTCCGGCGACATCAACCGGACCGTCACCGGTTACATGCTGGGGGACCTGCTGACCTCGATCATCGCCGGGGCGGTGGTGTTCGTGACGCTGTTGATCCTCGGCGTGCCGTTCCCGCTGCTGTGGGGCCTGTGGGTCGCCCTGGTGGACTTCCTGCCGATGATCGGCGGTGCGCTGGCCGGCATCCCCACGGTGCTGTTCGCCTTCGGTCACGGACTCACCGCCGGCATCGTGACCCTGGTCGTCTTCGTGGTCTACACCCAGGTCGAGAACCACGTGCTGAACCCGGTGGTGATGAGCCGGACGGTGAAGATCAGCCCGCTCCTGGTGCTGCTCGCGGTCCTGGTCGGCGCGTCGATCGGCAGCCTGATCGGCGGCATATTCGGCGGCTTCGTCGCGGCGTTGCTGGCCATCCCCACCGCCGGCGCGCTGCAGGTGCTGGTCCGCGAGCTCTGGCGAGCGACGGACCCGAGTACCGCGCCGGCCCCCGGGCCGCAAGATGGCACGGGCCCGAAGGCAGAGCTCTTCCCCGTAGCGCCCGATACGCACGAACATGGCAGTTAGTGCACAGCGTCCTAGGAGGGGCCAGATATGCCGCAGCAGTCAGTCCTGGGAATCGTGCTCGCCGGCGGGGCGGGCACCCGCCTGAGCCCGCTGACCGCGGACCGGGCCAAGCCGGCGGTCCCGTTCGGTGGGCTGTACCGGCTGATCGATTTCGCTCTGTCCAACCTGGCCAACGGCGGGATCAGGAAGATATGCGTGCTGACCCAGTACAAGAGCCATAGCCTGGACCGGCACATCTCCACCACGTGGCGGATGAGCTCCCTGCTCGGCAACTACGTGACCCCCGTCCCGGCCCAGCAGCGGCTCGGGCCGCACTGGTACACCGGCTCGGCGGACGCGATCTACCAGTCGATGAACCTGATCAACGACGAGCGGCCGGACATCGTGATCGTCTTCGGCGCCGATCACGTGTACCGGATGGACCCGCAGCAGATGATCGACCACCACGTCGCCCACGGGGCGGGGGCGACCGTGGCGGCCATCCCGGTGCCGCGCGGCGAGGCCTCCGCCTTCGGCATCATCAGCGTCGGAGCAGACGCCAAGACGATCGACGCGTTCCTGGAAAAGCCCGCCGACCCGCCGCCGATGCCGGGTAACCCGGACATGTGCTACTCGTCGATGGGCAACTACGTGTTCGACACCGACGTGCTGGTGGACGCGCTGCGTAAGGACGCGGCCGACGACTCGAGCCGGCATGACATCGGCGGCAACATCATCCCGATGCTGGTGGCGAACGGCAGCGCGCAGGCCTACGACTTCACGGACAACAAGGTCCCCGGCGCGACCGAGCGGGACGCGGGTTACTGGCGTGACGTCGGCACGCTTGACTCCTACTTCGACGCGCAGATGGACCTGTGCGCGGTGGAGCCCATATTTAACCTGTACAACGACCGGTGGCCCATCTTGACCTACGTGCCGTCGGTGCCGCCCGCGAAGTTCGTGCACGAGTCCGGCGACCGCATCGGGCGCGCGATCGACAGCCTGGTCAGCAACGGCGTGGTCGTCTCCGGCGGACTGGTCCGCCAGTCCGTGCTGTCCCCGGGGGTCCGGGTGAACAGCTGGTCCACGGTCGAGCGGTCGGTGCTGCTGCACAACACCACGGTCGGACGGCACGCGGTGGTCAAGGACGCGATCATCGACAAGAACGTCGTCGTGCCGGAATGGGCGCAGGTCGGCGTCGACAAGGAACACGACAGGGCGCGCGGCTTCGTGGTGTCGGCCGGCGGCATCACGGTGGTGGGAAAGGGCCAGGAGGTCGTCCCGTGACCGACAAGCCCGCACCAGGCAAGCTCCGTGTCGCGCTGCTGACCAGGGAGTACCCGCCTGACGTGTACGGCGGCGCGGGCGTGCACGTCGCCTACCTGGCCCGCGAGCTGGCGCACCTGGTCGACCTCACCGTGCACTGCCAGGGCGAGGACCGCGCGGGCGCCGTCGCGCACCGGCCCTGGGACCTGCTGGCCGACTCAAACCAGGCGCTGCAGGTGGTGTCCACCGACCTGTCCATGACCGCGGCCGTCGGGACCGCCCAGCTGGTCCATTCGCACACCTGGTACGCGAACCTGGCCGGTCACCTGGCGGCCCTGCTGTACGGCATCCCGCACGTCATGACCATGCACTCACTCGAGGCGCTGCGGCCGTGGAAGGCCGAGCAGCTGGGCGGCGGCTACCGGATTTCTTCCTGGTGCGAACGGGTATCAGCGGCCGCGGCCGCGGCTGTGGTGGCGGTCTCGGACGGCATGCGCGCCGATATCCTGACCGCTTATCCCGAAATCTCCCCCGAACGAATACGGGTGATACGCAACGGGATTGACACCACCGAGTACCGGCCCGACCCGGAGACGCGGGTGCTGGACCGGTACGGGATCGATCTCGCTCGTCCATACGTGATCTTCGTCGGCCGGATCACCAGGCAGAAGGGCGTGCCGGTGCTGCTCCGCGCCGCGTCCAGCCTGGTCCCAGAGGCGCAGCTGGTGCTGTGCGCGGGCCAGCCTGACACGCCCGAGCTGGAGGCCGAGGTGACCGGGCTGGTAGACGGCCTGCGCGCCACCCGCTCTGGCGTGGTGTGGATCCCGGAGATGCTGCAGAAACAAGAGGTCATCCAGCTGCTCACGCACGCCACGGTGTTCGCCTGCCCGTCGGTCTACGAGCCGCTCGGCATCGTGAACCTGGAGGCCATGGCGTGCGGGACCGCCGTCGTGGCGTCGCGCACCGGCGGGATCCCCGAGGTGGTGGCCGACGGCGAGACCGGGCTGCTGGTGCCGCCGGGAGAGCCGGAACCGCTCGCTGCCGCCCTGGACACGCTGATCCGGGACCCCGACCGCGCCGCGGCGATGGGCCAGGCGGGCCGCAAGCGCGCGGTCGCCGAGTTCGGCTGGTCCGCCATCGCCGCTCAAACCGCCGCTCTCTACGCCGAACTGGCCAGCTCGTTAGCGTGCCGACCTC
>JASHVM010000487.1:0-9614 GCA_030044595.1 Streptosporangiaceae bacterium | reverse complement strand
GGCCAGCGCCATGGCCACCTCCGGGTGCGCGGCGGCCCGGCGCGCCCAGCCCACGTGCCCGGCCGCCGCGCCCCTTGTGACCCGCGTCTTGTGCATCAGCCACGTCCGCGGCGAGTAGTCCGCGTCTGCCGAATAACCCTGCCCGCTGGTGAACGCGCCCAAGATCCACGCCCGCGCTGCCGTGCCGATCGCGTCGGCCTGCTCGAGTTGTCGCAAGCACTCGGCCTGTGCCTCGGCGGCCATCGCGGTCGGGTCGGTGGCGGCCAGGTAGCCCAGCGCCGCGCGGAGCATGCCCAGTGCCTCGCGAGTGCTGGCCGGAGCGGCGCCTGTACTCACCTGGATCTCGCCTCCCTTCCGGGTGCGCGGCTGGCGATTGCCCGTAATGAGCCGGTCCTGGTTATCACCTCGTGCTGCTAAACGATCTTTATAGGCTTCTAGTTCGATTCTAGCGGTTGGCTATGACATTTTCGGAATCCCACGCCGAGGTGAGTCTCTTCAGTGGAGATTTCAGCGAATCGCGGCTTTCCTGCGGACCGGGGCACGGCGGACCGGGACACGGCGGACCGGGACACGAGGGACCGGGACACGAGGGACCGGGACACGTTCGGGCGAGAGCCTTCGTTACCCGTCTGGCGGGACGCCGACGGCTAGACTGACCGCGTCTTCCGTCTCGGACCGGGGTCGCGCCACTGGTCGTCACGGTAAGTAGAGCTGAGTACACCGAGGGAGCCGTATGAGCGGCAGTCACCCAGCCTGCGCTGACAGGAGCCATCAAGTGCGCGGCTGTACTAACGCCATGAACGCCCGGTCGGCGATGTGCTCCGATAGATCGCGAGGCCAACGGTGACGGCCCGGCTCGGCCGTCGCGGTACCGGGGTGATGGTCGGCCTCTTGCTCGCTTGCGCGGTTACGGCGTGCTCCTCGGCGGCGCCCATACCGACACCCACGAGCACTCAGGCCTCGCAGTTCCGGCTCGCCGATGCCCCGGCCCTGCTCGTCCAGTGCATGCTCAACCAAGGGACGCTGGGGCGGTCCGACTCAATCTTCGCCGGACCGCCGGCCTGGCTGCACGGTGGCGACATCGTCATCACGCCGGCCACAGCCGCGAAGTTCGATACCTGGTACCAGACCAACGACGCGATCAGCGTGGCGGGGAAGGACCTCACCGCGTGGACCCAATGGGCGGCGGCTAACGACACGCTGCCCTCCGCGGTGTGCGGCGCCTCGGTCTCGGTACACGTGTTGCAGGAGCAGGTCTTCGGGAAGGATCCCGCCGTCGGCGACCCGTGGGGAGCATGAGGCGCACCAGTGTGAGCGTTCATGCTAGAATACGCGTTCGATAGCCAGGGTAGACTGTGGGCATGGCCATGTATACGCCGCCGGGGTGGCCGGCCGGAGTCCACCCGCCCGATAGCGAGGAGTTCGAGTCGACCGCGGTCACCTGGCTGCTCGACGTGGTACCGCCCGATTACCGCCTGCATGGGGTGCTGCGCCGGTATCCGGTAGCGCTGGCCACCATGGCCAGGCACCACGCGAAGGCGTGCGTCGAGGGCGCGCGCGAAGGTTACCGCGCGGCGCGAACCGAACTCGCCGGAGCGCTGCCGCCGCACGCGATCGATACGGTGCTCGCCGCCTACCGCAAGGAGGGCGCCAGGCTCGCCGCCACCGCCCGCGCGATCGGCCTGGTCGAGCGCGCGCTGCGCGGCGAGGTCTTCACGCCCAAGCTGCAGGACAAACGGACCACCTCGTGAGCAGGCCCGGGGTGACCCGGGCAGCGGCGATATGACCAGAACGTGAGATCATGACAGCAAGCTAGCCGGGGGCGAGCCGCTAGGCGTGCGGGGCAGCGAGAAGGAAGTGAGCCAGTGTCGCGGCGGGCACGGATCCTGCTGGTTGACGACCGGACCGAGAACCTGATCGCGCTCGAGGCGATCTTGTCCCCGCTGAACCAGATCCTGGTGCCGGTCCGGTCCGGCGAGCGGGCGGTGCAGGCCGTGCTGGCCGGCGAGTACGCGGTCGTGCTGCTGGATATCGTCATGCCGGGGATGGACGGCTTCGAGACCGCCACGCAGATCAAACGCCACGCGAAGGGCCGTGACGTGCCGATCATCTTCCTCACCGCCGAGGTCGCGCCGGTCGAGCAGGCCTTCCGCGGCTACGCGGCTGGCGCGGTCGACTACCTGGCCAAGCCGTTCGATCCGTGGGTGCTGAAGGCCAAGGTCTCGGTCTTTGTCGATCTGTACCTGAAGAACAGCCAGCTTCGGGAGGAGGCGGACTCGCTGTCGGTGGGTCTGGGCGCTGTCGAGGAGACGGTGGCCGTGCTGCGCAGGCTGCCGGCGGTGGTCAAGGACGCCGAGGCCGAGGAAACGGCGGCCCAGCTAGCCGGGCGGATCGGGCGACTGCGCGATGCCCTCGAGGCGTTCGGCGGTAGGGCCAGCTGACGCGGCGGGGCTGGGCGCGAGTGACCAGCCGTCGCCCGGCACGTACTCCCTGACGATCCGGGCGGGGACGCCTGCCACTACGCACCGGTCGGGTACGGTGCCGCGGACCACGGAACCGGCCGCCACGACGACGTTGCAGCCGATGCGCGTGCCGGGCAGCACGACCGCCCCGGCACCCAGCCAGCTGCCGGAACCTATCTGGACGGCCGCGTTCAGCGGCATCTGGCGCCCGATCGGGACATGAGGGTCGGCGTACCCGTGGTTCTGGTCGGTGATGTAGACGTACGGGCCGGTGAACACGTCGTCTCCGATCAGCAACGAATGATGGGCGACGACGTGACTGCCCCGGCCGATCACGCAGCGGTCGCCGATCCGCAGCACCGGCACCGGGCCGAGGTCCTGGCCTGGCACCATCCCCGCCGACAACGTCACGAAGGCGCCGATGAGCGTGTCCGCGCCGATCGCGATCCAGCGCTCCCCGAACACCGTCCCCGGCGGGAAGGCGGCCATCGACCCGCGGCCGAACGCGGCGAACCGCCGCGCGGCCGGGGTATCCGGCGTGACCATCCCGGCCCGCTGGATCGCTTCCCACCCCCAGTGCACCGCTCGCCACCGCAGCCGGGAGGGCCAGGGCGTTTTCACCGGCGTGCCGAAGCGGCCAGCTGGCCGCAGGCGCCGTCGATCTCCCGGCCGCGGGTGTCCCGGACCGTAACCGGCACGCGGTGGGCCTCCAGCCGGCGGATGAACTCGCGCTGGGCGGCGGGCCGGGACGCGGTCCACTTCGACCCCGGGGTCGGGTTCAGCGGGATCAGGTTGACGTGCGCGAGCCGCCCGGCCAGCAGCGACCCGAGCAGGTCGGCCCGCCAGGCCTGGTCGTTGATGTCCCTGATCAGGGCGTACTCGATCGAGACGCGGCGGCCGGTGGCGGCCGCGTAGTCCCACGCGGCGGCGAGCACCTCGGCGACCTTCCACCGCCGGTTGACCGGCACGAGCGTGTCACGCAGCTCATCGTCCGGGGCGTGCAGGGACACGGCGAGGGTCACCGAGAGGCCTTCGCCGGCCAGCCGGGCGATGGCTGGGACCAGACCGACCGTGGACACGGTGACCGAACGCTGGGAGATCCCCATGCCTTCCGGCACGGGATCGGTGAACCGGCGGACCGCGGCCAGCGCGTTCGGGTAGTTGGCCAGCGGCTCCCCCATGCCCATGAACACCACGTTGGAGACGCGAGCCGCACCGCCTGGTACCTGGCCCGCGGCGAGCAGCCGGGCGCCGGCCACCACCTGGGCCACGATCTCGGCGGTGGACAGGTTGCGGGTCAGGCCGGCCTGCCCGGTCGCGCAGAACGGGCAGGCGATTCCGCAGCCTGCCTGCGACGACACGCACATCGTGACCCGGTCCGGGTAGCGCATCAGCACCGACTCGACCAGCGCCCCGTCGAAGGCGCGCCACAGCGTCTTGCGCGTGGTCCCTCCGTCGCAGGAGAGCTCCTGCTCGGCGACCAGCAGCCGCGGCAGCAGGGCATCGGCCAGCAGTCCGCGGGACGCCCGCGGCAGGTCGGTCATCTCCTCCGGCTGCTGGGTGAACCGGCCGAAGAAATGCCTGGAGAGCTGGACGGCCCGGAATGGCGGTTCGCCCAGGCCGGTCACGACGGCGCGGCGTTCGGGCAGGGTCAGGTCCGCCAGGTGCCGCGGCGGCTTAGGGCGACGCCGCTGACCAGGACCGGCCACGGTGAGCTCCGCCGGATGGGCGGGTTTGGCTGACACCACGGGGCCGGACGAAGGAGGACTGGAGGGTGACACGCAGCTCCGTTCGGTAAAAAGGTTTTCCAGGTGCCAGACCAGGATAGGACGGGGGCTTGGCAGCGAGACCCGCCGGCGCGGCCGGGATTTGAGCTGCGCGGCTCAGTCAGTACATTTTCGTTCATGGCATTTCCCGAGACCGGGCCGCAGCTGCCGGCCACGCTGCTGGACAGCGTGAGCCCTTACGGCAGCCGCAGGGTCACCGTCGAATACGACGGCATGGTCACGGCCGCCTACCTGCACGACGACACCGCCACGATATCGGCCACGTGGATCGCCAACCACCGGCCCGCACCGCCGGCGACCGACCAGGCGCGGCTCGACGCCGGGCGCGCCCCGCTCATGCCCGCTGCGCGCACCAAGCATCCCGGCGGCCGTCCGCCGCTGAAGGCAGGCAGCCTGGAAGCGCTGTGGTTCGAGGAAGGCGACGGGGTGGCGGTCCTGGAAGACGGGAGGCCGCTCGCGGTGATCGCCGGCTGGTCCGACATGGACCGAGGCATGCCCGGCTACAGCAGCGATGTGATCGGCCAGACGCCGTTCGGCTGGTCGCTCGAGGACGCCATGGAGGGGCTCGCGCCCAGGCTGAACCGGTCCCGGTCCTACTGGCGCTGGCGCGACTCGGCCAACGGGTGGAGGCAGTTCCAGCACGCGCTGCTCGGCCACCTGACGTCCAGGATCGGCCCGGGCAGGCACTACTGGGACGCGTCTTCGGGCAAGCAGCCCTTGGTGGGCGTGACCGAACGGCCGGGGAGGCGTCCCTATACGGTCCTGTCCACGGTGGGCATGAGCTGCCAGCGGATGCCCGTGGTCGAGCAGGTTCTCGACGACCCGAGCGAGTACGCAAGGATCGAGCTGGCGGTGGCGACCACGCTACCCAGCGCGCAGGCGGCCCGGGTGTTCTTGTGGCTCGCGACCTACCCGTGGCACGCCGTCACCTGGTTCGGCCCCGGCCACAGCGTGCGCTGGTACCACGAGGCCGCGACGTTCCCGCTCGGCGGGGGGAAGGAAGGCTACGGCGCCGTACTGCTGCTCGACTCCCCCGGCTCGCTGCCCGGGCCCGAGCCGCCGGACCTGTCGGGTTTCGCGTTCGGCGGGGATCCGGTGCGGTGGCTGTGGATCGTCCCGATAACGGAACGAGACCGGCTGCTGGCCAAGGACCACGGGTCGGCCAGCCTGGTTGACCGGCTCGCCGCGCGGCACCAGAGCTGGGTCGTCGGCCAGGGCTAGTGGGCCGGGATGAACACGTAGAGGAGGAGCCACACTACTGGAGCGACGACCAGGAGCGAGTCGACCCGGTCCAGGAGCCCGCCGTGACCGGGCAGCACCTTGCCCATGTCCTTGATGTCAAGGTCGCGCTTGATCATCGATTCGGTCAGGTCGCCGAGGGTCGCCGCGAGTACCGCGGCCGCCCCGGTCAGCAGGCCCTGCCAGGCGTGCCCGTGCAGCAGCAGGGGCAGGCAGAGCGCCCCCGCGACCAGGCAGGCCACGACCGAGCCCGCGAAGCCCTCCCAGGTCTTCTTCGGGCTGATGACCGGGGCCATCGGATGACGCCCGAGGGTGATCCCGGCGAAGTAGCCGCCGATGTCGCTGCAGACCGTCAAGATGATGAAGGTCAGCACGCGCCGCGGGCCGTCGGCCGGGACCAGCATGGCGATCACGAACGAGGCCAGGAACGGGAGGTAGACGGCGGCGAACGCGCCGGCCGTCACGTCCTTGACGTAGCCGGAGGCCCCGCCGGGCAGCCGCCAGGCGAAGATCGCGATCATGGTCAGCGCGAGCGCCGCCAGCGCGGCCTGGAATCCCAGCCAGTACATGCAGGTCAGCATCGCGGCGCCGCCGGCCGCCACCGGGATCACGGGGATGTGGATGTCGCGTTCGGCGAGGGCTCCGGCCAGCTCGACCAGGGCGACGGCAAAGGCGGCGCCCACGTAGATCAGGAACGTCGCCTTGACGGTGAGCAACGTCAGGAAGACCAGCCCGCCGAGGACCACGCCGACGCCAATCGCGGCGGGAAGGTTGCGCCCTGTCCTGCTGGCCCGGGGCGTCGGCTCTGCTGTGTCCTGGGCGCTGTCCACCTAGACCTCGAGGAGCTCTGCTTCCTTGTGTTTGAGCAGCTCGTCTACTTGGGCCACGTAGGTGTGGGTGAGGTCGTCGAGTTCGCGCTCGGCCCGGCGCACGTCGTCCTCTGGCGCGTCGCCGTTCTTGATCATCTTGTCCAGGGTGTCCTTGGCGTGCCGCCTGATGTTCCTGATGGCGACGCGGCCGTCCTCGGCCTTGTGCCGCGCGGTCTTGATGTACTCGCGCCTGCGCTCTTCGGTCAGCTCAGGCAGCACGATCCTGATGATGGTCCCGTCGTTGGCCGGGTTTACGCCCAGGTCGCTGTTCCTGATCGCGCGCTCGATCGCCGCCAGCGAGTTCTTGTCGAACGGCTGGATGATCACCATCCTCGGCTCCGGGACGTGGAACGAGGCGAGCTGGTTCACCGGGGTCTGCGTCCCGTAGTAGTCGACCGTGACCTTGTGGAACATGCTCGGGTGAGCGCGGCCGGTCCGGATGACGCTGAACTCCTCCTTGGCGACCGAGACCGCCTTGTCCATCTTCTCCTCGGCTTCGAGGAGCGTGTCATCGATCATTGTTCGGCTCCGTTGTACTCGCAGTGCCTAAGGAGCTTAGTCGTCGGACCGGCATATCAGCGTGCCAACCTTGTCACCGCGGATGGCCCGGACCACGTTACCCTCGCCCATCAGGGCGAATACCACGATCGGCATCTTGTTGTCCATGCAGAGGCTGACCGCCGTGGTGTCCATCACCTTCAGCCCGCGGCGGAGGTACTCGTCGTAGTCGAGGCGATCGAAGCGCACCGCGCCGGGCGTGATGTGCGGGTCGGCGTCGTACACGCCGTCCACCTTGGTGCCCTTGAGGACCGCGTCGGCGCCGATCTCCAGGGCCCGCTGCGCGGCCGCGGTGTCGGTGGAGAAGTACGGCGCGCCCAGCCCGGCTCCGAAGATCACCACCCGGCCCTTTTCCAGGTGCCTGATGGCCCGGCGCGGGATATAGGGCTCCGCTACCTGGCCCATCGTGATCGCGGTCTGCACCCGGGTATCCACGCCGTTCTTCTCCAGCACGTCCTGCAGGGCAAGGCAGTTGATGACCGTGCTGAGCATCCCCATGTAGTCGGCGCGGGCCCGGTCGATCCCGCGCTCGGCCAGGGCGGCGCCGCGGAACATGTTGCCGCCGCCGACCACCGCGGCGACCTGGACGCCGTCCTTGACCGCCGCGATGATCTCCGCTGCGAGGTGCGCGACCACGTCCGGCGAGATGCCGAGCGGCTCGGCGCCGGCGAACAGCCCGCCGGACAGCTTCAGGACCACCCGGGTCCAGCTCGGGTGCAGCACCCCCGCAGTTCCAGACTCCGGCATGGGTCAGGCCTGGCCGACCTGGAACCTGGCGAAGCCGGTGACGCTAACGTCGTTTTGCGCCAGGACCTGCTTGATCGTGGTCTTGTTGTCCTTCACGAACACCTGCTCGGTCAGCACGACGTCCTTGAAGTAGGCGTTCAGCCTGCCGTCCACGATCTTGCCGATGGCCTGCTCCGGCTTGCCCTCGTCGCGGGTGATCTGCTCGGCGATCCGGCGCTCCCTGTCCACCACGTCGGCCGGGACGTCCCCGCGGGTGAGGTACTGCGGCCGCGCCGCGGCGATCTGCTGGGCCAGGTCCTTGGCGACGCCGGGGTTCTGCTTGTCCAGCGCGATGAGCACGCCGATGGTCGGCGGCAGCGACGCGTCGGTCCGGTGCAGGTATCGGTCCACGTAGCCGCCTTCCAGGCGCGCGAACCGGCCGAGCGCCAGGTTCTCCTTGAGGCTCGCGCCCGCCTCCTCGATGAGCTGCTGCACGGTGGTTCCCGGCCTGGCCTCCGTGGCCAGCAGGTCCGTCCGGTCGGTGACCGCTCCCTTGAGGGCGGCCGCGGCGATCTCGCCGGCCACCTGCTGGAACAGGGGCGTCTTGGCGACAAAGTCCGTCTCGCAGTTCAGCTCGACCAGCACGCCGGCCTGGTGTCCGTCAAGCTCCGCCGTTACCAGGCCGTTGGCCGCCGTGCGGGCGGCGCGCTTGCCGGCGTCCTTGACGCCCTTGAGGCGCAGCAGCTCGATCGCGGCCTCCAGGTCTCCGTCGGCCTGCTGAAGCGCGTTCTTGCAGTCCACAATGCCGGCGCCGGTCTGCTGGCGAAGCCGCTTGACGTCATCGGTGGAAAAGTTCGCCATGTCCTCGTCTCTCGTGTTTATTCAGTCTCTTCGGCAGCTTCGGCGAGGCCCTCCAGGTCGTCGGCCTGGTCGGCCGCCGCGTCGGCTTCGCTGCTGGGCGCCGATTCAGCGTTGATCTCCCGGTCGGCGGCACCCTCGACCTCGGCCGCGGCCACGATAGGCGCGTCAGGCGGAACCACCGCCGGTTCGGAGGGTTCCGGGCTTTCCGGGCTTTCCGGGCTTTCCTGGCTTTCCGCGGCGGCCGGGCTTTCCGGGCTATCGGTGCTTTCCGCGGCCGAGCCGACCAGAAGCTCGCGCTCCCACTCGGCCAGCGGCTCCTCGCTGCCCAGCTGGTCACCGGTTGGCTTCTCGTCGCTGTCGGCCGCGCCGGCCCTGGCGATCAGGCCCTCCGCGACCGCGTCGGCCACTACCCGGGTCAGCAGGGCGACACTGCGGATGGCGTCGTCGTTACCCGGGATTGGGTAGTTGACCTCATCCGGATCGCAGTTGGTGTCCAGGATGGCGACGACGGGGATGCCCAGCTTGCGCGCTTCGTTGACCGCGATGTGCTCCTTCTTGGTGTCGACCACCCAGATCGCGCTCGGCACGCGCGCCATGTCCCTGATCCCGCCCAGGGTCCGGTCGAGCTTGTCGTGCTCACGCCGCAGGTGCAGGAGCTCCTTCTTGGTCATGCCGGAGCCGGCCACGTCGTTGAAGTCGATCTCCTCCAGCTCCTTGAGCCGCTGCAGCCGCTTGTAGACGGTGGAGAAGTTGGTCAGCATTCCGCCCAGCCAGCGCTGGTTCACGTACGGCATCCCGACCCGGCGCGCCTGTTCGGCGATGGCCTCCTGCGCCTGCTTCTTGGTACCGACGTACAGGATGGTCCCGCCGTGGGCGACGGTCTCCTTGACGAACTCGTAGGCGCGGTCGATGTAGTCCAGCGACTGCTGCAGATCGATGATGTAGATGCCGTTGCGTTCGGTGAAGATGTAGCGCTTCATCTTCGGGTTCCAGCGCCTGGTCTGGTGCCCGAAATGGACACCGCTCTCCAGGAGCTGCTTCATGGTGACGACCTGAGCCACTGGCACGGTCCCTTCCTTCGTGCGCCGCGCTTTTCGGCCACGACGCTGCTC
>JASHVM010000486.1:0-18865 GCA_030044595.1 Streptosporangiaceae bacterium | reverse complement strand
ACCGGCGGCGCGGCGACCCCGGCGGTCCACAGAACGGTGCCCGCCTCGTGATGGGTCACCGTGCCGTCCTGGGCGCGGACGCTCAGCCCGCTGCCGTCCACCTGGGTCACGATCGAGTGCATGTACTGCTCGACGCCGAGTTTGGCCAGGATGCTTGCTGCCTTGGCCGAAAGGGCCGGCCCGAACGCGGCGAGCGGCGCGTCCCCGCCATCGAACAGGAGCACGCGCGCGTCCTCGGGTTTGATGCGGCGGTACTCGTCACGCAGCGTCTTAGTCGCGACCTCGCGGATCTGCCCGGCCAACTCCACGCCGGTGGGCCCGGCGCCGACCAGGGCGAAAGTGAGCCAGTGGCTGCGGTCGGCCGGGTCTGCCGCAGTTTCCGCCATCTCGAAGGCGCCGAAGACCCGGCGGCGGATGACCAGGGCGTCCTCGATGGTTTTCATGCCGGGCGCCCACTGGGCGTACTCGTCGTGCCCGAAATATGACTGCTGTACGCCGGCCGCCACGATCAGGTAGTCGTAACCGAACTCGAGTTGATCCCCGAAGGGCCGCGTCGCGAACACCCGGCGCTCTTCCGCGTCGATGCCCGTTACCTCCGCCAGCACGAATTCGGCGTTCTGGTGCTTACGGAGCAGATCCCGCAGCGGGGCGGCGATCTTCCCCTCGGACAAGATCCCGGTCGAGCACTGGTAAAGCAGGGGCTGGAACAGATGGTGCTGGGCCTTGTCGATGAGGGTCACCTGGACCGGCGCGCGGCTCAGCGCCCTGACGGCGAACAGTCCGCCGAAACCCCCGCCGATGATCACCACCCGGCGCTGGCTTTCTTGGTCGTTCATGGCACTTCCCCGTCCCGGTCGTCCGTCGTCACTGGGCGCGGCTCAGCCCGCCGGGTCGTACCAGGTCTCCCGGCCGGTCAGCATCCGGTCGGCTTCCTTGGGACCCCAGCTGCCCCGGGCGTAGGGGTGCACAGGGACCACGTCACCGAGCACCGGGTCCACGATCTCCCACGCGGCCTCGACGGTGTCCTGGCGGGCGAACAGCCAGCGGTCCCCGTCCAGCGCCGCCCCGATCAGCCGGTCATAGGGGCGGATGTCCGACCCGGGCTGCTCCGCGAAGGAGAGCTCCTCCGCCTGCGGCTCCCACCCGGCGCCGGGCTTCTTTCCGTGCACGGTAAAGCTGACCGCGGTTTCCGGCCAGACCCGGAACCGCAGCCGGTCCTCCGGGGTCGTCGGCTCGATGCCGAACACGTCCTGCGGCGGCTGTTTGAAGGTGATGGTGACCTCGGTGGCGGTGACCGGCAGGCACTTGCCCGCCCGGATCAAGATCGGCACCCCGGCCCAGCGCCAGGTGTCGGCGGTGAGCCTGACCGCGACGTAGGTCTCCACCGTGGACTTGGGGTCGACGCCGTCCACGCCGAGGTAGCCCTCGTACTGGCCGCGGACCGTGGTCTCCGGGGTCAGCGGGCTCAGCGCCTGCACCGCCTGCTGCTTGGCGTCCCGCCAGGACCTCAGGTGCTTGCCGGGCGGCGGCTCGGCCAGCACGGTGGCCAGCACCTGGAGCATGTGGTTCTGCAGCACGTCGCGGATGGCGCCGGTGCGGTCATAGAACCGGCCCCGGTCGGCGACGTCGAACGCCTCGGCCATGGTGATCTGGATGGACTGGACGTAGGTCCGGTTCAGCAGCGGCTCGATCACGGAGTTGGCGAACCGGACGAACAGCACGTTCTCCACCGGATCGAACGCCAGCCAGTCATCGACCCGGAAGATCGCGTCCTCGGAAAAGTACTGGTGCATGGTGTCGTTCAGCTGCCGGGAGGAGGCCAAGTCGACCCCGAACGGCTTTTCCACCATGACCCGGGCGCCGCGGGCCCGTCCGGCGCCGGCGATGCCCTGCGCGATCCGGCCGAACAGCTGGGCCGGGACCTCCATGTAGTACAGGATCTGCTGGCCGGCGCCGACCTGGTCCGACATGGCCTGGTAGGTGGCCTCGTCACCCAGGTCGCCGTCCACGTACCGGAGAAGGCTGAGCATCTTGGTCGCATCCGGGTCGGCCGGGTCCATGTTGTTCAGCTTCAGCGACGCGACCGCGTAGTCGCGGAACTGCTCCAGGCCCCATCCGCTCTTGGCCACCCCGATCACCGGGACATCGAGCACGCCGCGCTTGACCAGCCCGACCAGCGCAGGGAAAGTCTCCAGCTTGGCCAGGTCTCCCGTCGCCCCGAAGATCACCAGCGCGTCAACGTTGTTGGACATGTCAGTTTCTCCTTACCGGTCGTTCCCATCAGATCGCACCCGGATCCAGCGGGCATCCCCCGCAGCGGGCGATCCAGGCCGTTCGCTCAGCCCCCCGGGCCTGCCGGAGGAGAGGTGGGCTGTGGTGCCGGCTCTGGCCCGGGCCCGGTTCCGGGAGCTGGCGCCGGCGGTTGGAATTCCTGCCTGCTGACCCGGCGGCGGAACACGTAGTAAGTCCAGGTCTGGTAGCCGAGCACCAGCGGCAGGAAAATGATCACCACAACGGTCATCACCTTGAGCGAGTACCCGCCGGACGCTGTGTTGTCCACGGTGAGGTTGTACGCGTGGTTGGTGGAGGAGACCATCACGTTCGGGTACAGGTCCACGAAGATCGTGATGATGCAGGACCCGATCGTGACGGCGGTCGCGGCGAAGGCGAAGCCCTCGCGGTGGTCGTAGACGAGCCAGACGGCGGTGAGGATGGCCAGGATGGCCAGCAGTTCGATCACGTTGAGCCAGAAGGCCTTGCCGGCGGTGATGTGGGTCCAGATGATGAAGCCGATGACGAAGGCGGCCGTGACGGGGGCCACGCGGCGGGCCGTCTGCCAGGACCGCTCGCGCATGTCGCCGGTCGTCTTCAGGCACAAGAACGTCGCGCCGTGCAGCAGGCAGATCAGGACCAGGGTGATCCCGGTCCACAAAGCGTAGGGCTGCAGCAGGTCCCAGAACGTTCCGGTGAAGTTCTGCGCCGAGTTGATGGGCAGCCCGTGCAGCAGCCCGGCCAGGGCCACGCCGATCAGCAGCGGGGCCAGCACGCTGCCGACGGTCATCAGCACGTCCCAGGCGGTCCGCCAGCGGGCCGCGTCCCGCTTGCCGCGGTACTCGAAGGCCAGGCCGCGGACCATCAGCGAGGCCAGCAGCAGGACCAGCGCCAGGTTGTAGGCCGAGAACATCGTGGCGTACCAGCCGGGGAACGCGGCGAACATGCCCGCCCCGGCCACGATCAGCCAGACCTCGTTGCCGTCCCACAACGGCCCGACGGTGTTGATGGCCGCCCGGCGCCCGGCGTCATCCCGGCCGACCACGCTGTGCAGCATGCCGACCCCGAAGTCGAACCCCTCCAGGATGAAGAACCCCGTCCACAAGACCGTGATGACGATGTACCAGAACGGGACGAGACTGCTCATCGTGACCCCTTAGTACAAGACAGCCGGGACCGGCTCGTCGGCCTCGGCCTCGGCACGCGGGGGCGGCAGGTGGTCGCGGGAGTACCGCAGCATCAGCAGGAAATCGACGGTGGCCAGCGTGGCGTAGATCACGATGAACGCGATCAGGCTGATCCACAGCCAGGTCACCGACAGGGTCGGAGAGATCCCGTTCTTGGTCAGCATGATGCCCTGGACGATCCACGGCTGCCGGCCGCTTTCGGTCAGGAACCAGCCCGCCGTGTTCATCAAGAACGGCAGCACCGCGGCCCATATCGCCACCCACAAGAACCGCCGCGAGGTGGCGAGTTTCCCCCGGCGGATCAGCCACAGCCCCCACGCCGCGATGAGCAGGACCACCACGGCCAGGTAGGCCATCACCCGCATCCCCCAGTACTGGATGAACACGTTCGGCACGTAGTAGCCCGGCCCGTACTGCTTGTTGTACTGCTGGTTCAGCGGGGTCAGCCCCTCGACCTTGCCGTTCCAGGAGTTGGTGGCCAGCAGCGACAGCAGGTGCGGGATCGCGATGATCTCGGTCGGGGTCTGGTCGTTGTTCCCGCCGCCGATCTGGAACAGCGAGAACGAGCACGGCTGGCACGTGGTCCACTGCGCCTCCGCCGCCGCGATCTTCATCGGCTGGTACCGGGCCTCGACCACCCCGAGCTCATCCCCGACCAGCATGGTGAACAAGATGGCCGGAACCAAGATGAGCAGCCCCAGCCGCGCCGACCGGGTGAACGCCTCCCGCTCCCCGCCGTGCCGCAGCTGCCACGCCGACACCGCCAGCATCACCATGGCGCCGGTGACCAGCGACGCGAGCAGCACCTTGGCGTATCCCCACACGAACACCGGGTTGGTGAACACCGCCCAGATGTCGTTCAGCTCCGGCTTCCCGTTGACCATCACGTAGCCGACAGGGTGCTGCATCCACGAATTAGCCGCCATGATGAACGCCCCCGACAGCACGCTGCCCAGGCAGACCGCCCAGATCGTCGCCAGGTGCACCCGCTTGGGCAACCGGTCCCAGCCGAACAGCCACAGCCCCAGGAACGTCGACTCCAGGAAGAACGCGGCCAGCCCCTCCATCGCCAGCGGCGCCCCGAAGATGTTTCCGACCAGCCGCGAGTACGCTCCCCAGTTCATCCCGAACTGGAACTCCTGCACCAGCCCGGTGACCACGCCGATCGCGACGTTGATGACCAGCAGAGTGCCGAAGAACCGGGTCAGACGCAGGTAATCATCTTTCTTGGTGCGGTACCACGCGGTCTGCAGCAGCGCGGTCAAGAACCCCAGCCCGATCGTGACCGGGACGAAGAAGAAATGGTTGATCGTCACGAACGCGAACTCCACCCGCGCCAGGTCGACGTTCGTCATCGCTGTCTCCGGTTTCCTCGACTCCGCGGCTGCCCACCACTGTCGCCGTAGCGCGGCTGCGGGGGCATCCCCCGCCCGGGGTGATACCTCGTCCGCCGGTCAGCTGAGCCGTTGGAGCAGGTGATCGCCGACCCGGATGGCGTTCGCCATCGCGGTCAGGGCCGGATTGACCGCGCCGATACTCGGGAAGAAGCTGGTGTCCACGACGTAAAGGTTGTCGAGTTCGTGGGCCCGGCAGTCGGCGTTGAGCACGGAGGTGGCCGGGTCGGTGCCGAACCGGGCGGTGCCGGCCTGGTGCGCGCAGCCGGCGATCGGGATGTCGGTTTTCAGGTACGCGAACCGGTGGGCCAGGTGGCCGGGGTGCATGCCGAGCGAGCCGAGCATCGAGTGCAGCTGGGCGTACAGCCGCTTGGCGGCGGTGGGATTGGACGGCGTGTAGGCCAGGTGGACGGCGCCGTCCGGGCCGAGGGTGACCCGGTTGTCTGGCTGCGGCAGGTCCTCGGTGGACAGCCAGAAGTCGACCGCGTGCTCGGCGACGTCGCGCAGCGCCCAGTGCGGCGCGAACTTGGTCTCGATGGGCTTCTCGCCGCGGAACATGGCCGCTTGCGACTTGCCGATCATCTGGATGTTGCCCATCGGGTACTCGAAATCCGGGCCGGAGAAGTAGAAGTCGTTGACGCCGAGGGTCTTCTGGAACACGGTCGGATTGGGATCTTGGGACAGGGCCAGGACGGCCTGGCTGTCGTGGTACATGAAGTTGCGCCCGACCTGGTCGCTGCCGTTGGCCAGCCCGCCCGGGTGCGTGTCGCTGGCCGAAGCCAGCAGCAGCTTGGCGGAGTTGGCCGCGCCGGCCGAGACGACGACGATGTCGCCCTCGTACCGTTCGGTTCCGCCGTCGTGCTCGGTCACCACCGACGTGACCGCGGTGCCGGCCGGGTTGGTTTCCAGCTTGACCGCCCGCGCGTTGCGGATCAGGGTGACGCCGGGGTGCTCCAGGGCCGGGCGGACCCCGGCCACCTCGGCATCGGACTTGGCGTGCAGCGGACACGGGAAGCCGTCGCAGTCCGCGCAGCGCACGCAGATGCTGTAGGGCAGGTCCGCCTCATCCAGCCGGATGCCGCACGGCGCGTGGAACGGATGGTAACCGGCCCTGGCCAGGTCATCGGACAGCTGCTGGATCCGCGGCTCGTGCGAGACCGCGGGGTACGGGTAGGGCCCGCTGGTCGGCGGGTCGGTGGGGTCCTCGCCCCGCGCGCCGTGCACCTGGTAGTACTCCTCCGCCTTGGCGTAATACGGCTCCATGTCGGTATAGGAGATCGGCCAGGCCGGCGACAGGCCGTCATGATGGCGCAGTTCGCCGAAATCCCGCTCGCGCAGCCGGTACAGCGCCGCCCCGTACAGCTTGGTCGCGCCGCCGACGAAGTAGTGCACCTGCGGCTGGAAGAAGGACTTGCCCTTCGGGTCATACCAGCTGTCGGGTGAGATGTACCGGCCGTCGACGAACACGTCGACCGTCGACCAGTTCGCCGGCTCCCGCGGCAGCCAGTCGCCACGCTCAAGCAGCAGGATGCGCTTACCCGAGGGGGCCAGATGACGGGCGAGCGTGCCGCCGCCCGCCCCGGTCCCGATGATCACCACGTCGTAATGCTCGCCCATGCTCGGTCCTTCCGGTGGCCGACTGTCTCGATTACCTGGCCCTTTCCCCGCCGTTCCGGCCAGGTCAGCCAGGCGCTACCGTAACCATCGCGGCGGGCGCCGGGCATCGCCCGCAGCGAGTGATTGACCCGGCTCCGGCCGACGCTCGCCTAGGCGGCGGTGAGAGCCTGTTCGGCGTCCCACATCTGCCGGTAGAGCGAGCATTCGCGCAGCAGCCCATCGTGCGTGCCGCGGCCGACGACCCGTCCCTGGTCGAGCACCACGATCTCGTCCACCTGGTCCAGGCCACGCAGTTCGTGGGTGATGAGCAATGTGGCCCGGCCCCTGGTGGCGTCCAGCAGGTCGGTGGTGAGAGTGGCCCTGGTCTCCGGGTCCAGGTGGGCCGTGGGCTCGTCCAGGATCAGCAGGTCAGGCCCGGCGAGCAGGGCGCGGGCCAGCGCGAGCCGCTGGCGTTCCCCGCCGGATACTGCCCCGCCCCGGGTGCCGACCGAGGTATCCCAGCCCTGCGGGAGCGATTCGACCCAGGGCAACAGCCGAGCCTGGGCGGCGGCCTCGGCCAGCTCGCCGTCGGAGGCGCCCGGGCGCGCGAGAAGGAGGTTTTCCCGGATGCTGGCGTCGAAGATATGCGGGTCTTGCGTACAGCCGCCGATCACTGTGCGTACGTCGTCTGCCGGGTAGGAACGCAAGTCGCAGCCGCCCAGCGTGGCGGTACCGCCGGCCAGGTCACAGAACCTGAGCAGGACCGCCGCGACCGTGGATTTTCCTGCCCCGCTCGGGCCGACCAGCGCGACCCGCCGCCCGGCCACGAGGTCCAGGTCGACGCCGTCTAGGGCCAGCGGGCCGTCACGGTCATACCGCACCCGCGCTGCCCGCAGCGTCACCCGGAGCGGGCCGCCGGGCAGCGGGCGCGGCACGGCGGGCTCGGTGACCGGATCGGGGGCGTCCAGGACCGCGCCGACCCGGGCCGCGCTGGCCCGCGCCTGGCCCAGTTGCGTGGCCGCCGAGGGAAGGGCGGATACTGCCTCGAACGAGGCCATCGCGGTGAGGGCGAGCACCGCCAGAGGCACGCGAGTGAGGGTACCGGCTCCGACCGCGGCCACGCCGAGCAGCAGGACACCCCACATGGTGAGACCGGTGGCGGCGGCGATGAGGCCGGCTCCCAAGCCCTCGCCAGAGGCCGACCAGCGGGCCAGCAGGGTGAGCGAGCGGTCGTGCCTGGCGACCGAGGCCAAGGCGGCGTCTTGTGCGCCGAACGCGTGCAGGTCGGCGGCCCCGGCGACCAAGCCGGTGAGGTCCGCTGCGAGCTCACCGCGGGCCGGAGCCGTCCGCCTGGCCGCCATCCGGGCCCGGGCCGCGGCGAGCAGCGGTACCGTCACGCCCGCGACGACCAGTCCGGCCGCCAGCACACCCGCCGCGGGGGCAAGCAGCAAGAGGCAGACGACCACCGCGCCGGCACCGACCAGGATGGCGGTGAGCGGCGGGACCACCGCGCGGATGAACAAGTCCTGGGTGGCGTCGACGTCAGAGACCAGCCTGGCCAGCAGATCGCCGGAGCGGAACGCCCGCAACCCGGCCGGGGCCAGCCGCTCCAGCCGCCGGTATATGCTCACCCGGACGTCAGCGAGCACCCGGAAGGCGACGTCGTGGGAGGCCAGGCGCTCGCCGTAGCGGAAGGTACCGCGCCCGACTGATAGCGCGCGGACCGCCACCACCGCAGCGGAGATGGCGATGATGTTCGGGTGCTGCGACGCGCGCGCCAGCATGAACCCGGATACGGCCAGCAGGGCCACGCCGCATGCGGTGGCGGCCGCCCCGGCCAGGACCGCGAGCAGCAGCCGACCGCGCAGCGGACGGGCCAGCCGGAGCAACCGCAGCAGCGGGTCAGGTCCCCCGCTCTGGGCGGCCCGCAGACGCTGCGAGGCGAGCCGCGCCCTCACGGCAGCACCGCCACTCGTCGTCTTGCGGACTCGCCCGACGCGGTGGGCAACAAGTGGCCGTGATCGAGGGTGTACATCCGGTCGGCACCGCCGTGCCAGGCATGCCGATGGGTGACCAGGATCACGGTCCGCCCGGCCATGAGCGTCTCGATGACCGCCAGGATCTGCCTCGCCACCAGCGCGTCCAGGTGCGCGGTGGGCTCGTCCAACAGCAGCAGCGGCGCGTCCCGAAGGAACGCGCGAGCCAGGGCGATGCGCTGCCGCTGCCCAGCCGAAAGCCGCAACGCGTGTTCACCGAGCGGCGTGTCGTACCCCTCTGGCAGCGCCTGGATGAACGCGTCCGCCCCCGCGAGCTCGGCCGCCCGCGCGACGTCCCGGCGGTCTGCTTCCGGCTGGCCCAGCGCGATGTTGTCCGCCACGGTAGCGGCGAACAGGTACGGCCGCTGCGGCACCCAGGCGACCTGCCGCCGCCAGTTCTCGATGTCGATACAGGCCAGGTCGTTACCGCCCGCCGTGATCCGGCCGCCTGTGGGCTCGCTAAACCGCAGCAGCAACGCGAGCAGCGAGCTCTTGCCCGCCCCGCTAGGCCCGGTGACCGCGATCTGATCGCCCGGCCGGATCGTCATCGTTACCTCGGCCAGCGCCGGCTGGTTACGTCCCGGATAGGCCAGGCTCACCGCGTCCAGGTTGATGTCGTCGTATCGCAGGTCGACCGCGGGCGGCGGCTTGCCGGTCCCAGCCGCGGCGACGCGCGCTGACGCGGGCACCGTCTCGATGATGTCGCACGCGCGCCCGGCGGCAGCGGCCCCCTCCATGCTCGCGTGGAAGTGCATGCCTACGGCACGCAACGGCAGGTAGGCCTCGGGAGTAAGCAGCAGCACCACGAGCGCGGTCTGGTACCCCAGGTGGCCGGCCAGTAGCCGCAGCCCTACTTCCACCGCGACCAAGGCGGTCGACACGGCCGCGGCCAGCTCCAGTACCAGCGCGGACAGGAACGCCACGCGCAGCGTGGCCATAGTCGCTGACCGGTAGCCTTCGGTAACCTCCTTGATCACGTCCGCCTGGCGCTTGGCCCGGCCGAACACCTTGAGCGTGGGCAGGCCCTCCACGACGTCCAGGAAATGGCCGCTAAGGCGCGCCAGCAACCGCCACTGGCGCTGGGTGCGCGCCCGCGTATGCATCCCGACCAGGACCGCGAAGATCGGGATGAGCGGCAGCGTGGCGGCGATGATCACGGCCGAGATCCAGTCGGCTGTGGCCACCGTGGCCAGTACCGCCGCGGGCACCAGGCAGGCGAGTACCAGCTGCGGCAGGTACCGGGCGAAATAAGGGTCGAGGCCGTCCAGGCCGCGAGTGGCCACGGTGGTGATCTCACCCGGCTGCTGCCGGGCCAGCCAGGCCGGTCCGAGCCGCTGCAGCTGGGCGGCCAGGCCGCGGCGCAGCTGTGACTTCACGGTGGCGGCAGCCCGCAGTGCCGCGACCTCGCCGCCGTAGGCGGCGGCGGCCCGGACGGCCACCACCGCGAGCAGCGCGACCAGGGCGGTCGAGAAGGCAGCCAGGCCGGTGCCCCGGGCCGCGTTAGCGAGCAGCCGCGCCAGCAGCTCCGCCTGCGCGAGTACCATGCCGGTCGTGACCAGGCCCAGGGCGACCGTCACCAGCAGGAAGCCGCGGGCGGCCCGGGCATGTTGGAACAGCCGACGGTCGACCGGCTTCATGACCCCGACTATGCCGTGTACGCCGGGGTGTTGCCTCACCCAGCGAGGATGGTTAGCGCCGGCCGCGGAGCGCTAGTTGTCGACGGGCTGGGAAATATCGCCGGGCGGCTGTTCAGCGCCGGCCAGCCCGCGCCCGGAGACGAGCTTGGCGCTCATCTTGATCGTCTTGACCGCGCCGGTGGCGCCAGCCTGCAACGTGAGCCCGACAGCAAACAAGATGACGCCGAGCGCGAAGAACGTGCTCGACCCGAGCAACAGCAGCCCGACGCGACCCAGCGCGTAAGGAGGAGTGCAGATCACCGCTCCGACGGTCCCGCCCACCACGCTGGCGGTCAGCTTGTCGCGCTTCGAGTGGGAGGTCTTCATGCCGATGAGCCGCGCTGGCACGGCGACGTAACAGAGCATCATCACGCCGATGACCGCGCTCAGGCTCAGCCCGAACCAGAACACCCCCCAGCGGACGGCGACGATCGCGGAAAAGCCGAGCAGCAGGCCGACGACAAAGCCCGATCCCAGCACGGTGGCCAGGTGCGGCCGGGCCCGAGTGAACGCTGGCCTGATCGCAGGCCCGCCCGGCTCGACGATCGCGAACGCGAACACCGCGTTCAGGTAGAAGCTCGCCGCGGTGATCGCGGCAATGCCGAGCACGACCGGGATCACCACCGGCCCGGTCAGCACGTGAAACGTGTTGCCCTGCAGATGGAGCTTCAGATGGAGCTTCAGGTCGTACATGGCGGCCCAGATCCACATCGCGGGCAGCACCTGGATCAGGGTGAGCCGCCAGTTGGTGAACAGCAGCTTCACCCCCTCCAAGAGCATCGCGAAGCCACCGAGGGCGAGGGCGAGGGGCGCCAGCCAGGGCCGGGACCGGCTCAGCCGCAGGACCATATCGTCCACGGCCGCCTGGTCACTGCTCCTGACGGCTTGAACAAACCGCTCGACGTCAGACCGCCTTATGCGCCGCCGCTTGCCGGATCCGCGGGGGTGCGGCGATGGGTCGCTGAGAAGCTCCTCGGCGGACGGCGCGGCGGGCCGCTCGGGCGCACTCCCCTCAACTGCCACCCTGGAATGCCTCTCCGCGAGCCGTCACGCAGTGAAAGAATCAGACTCCCGCCTGGCAGAACGAGATACCAGACGCACACGCCGACTTCTTCTGTCCGCCATGATTAGCTTAACTCTAGCCAGTGGCCGCCCATTTTCATCCTGGCTGGGTGAAGCGGCTGGATGCCCGACGAGGCACCGTCGAGGTACGTTAAGGCAAAGGTCGGCGTACGTTAACCAGGGGTCGCCTTGGCGACCGCAGCAGCGGCGGCCTGGCCTCGCCTAATTGCCGGCTTGGCCCTGATCGTGCACGGCTGGCCGACCAGAAAGGAGCCGATCATGGCTGAGCGGACAGCTGTTGTGCTGCCGCGGCTAGTGGCCCGGTATGAGCTTGACTCTTCGGTAAACCGGCTGACCCCGGCGGAGCGCGTTGCCCGGGGCAAGACGGCGCGGGCCGAGGTACCACGGACTAGCCATGCGGCGTTCGAACGGCCAGAAGGCTGGCCCGACCCGATCAGCTTGTTGGAGGAGCAAGCGAAATCGCGGGTACCCGACCTGGTGCCGGTCCGCTACGGGCGGATGATGGTGTCCCCGTTTACCTACTACCGCGGCGCAGCCCTGCCGATGGCCAGCGACCTGGCTGCCACCCCGGTGACCGGATTGGCCGTGCAGGCCTGCGGGGACGCGCACCTGTCCAACTTCGGCCTGTTCGGCTCAGCCGAGCGCCGCCTGATGTTCGACGTCAACGACTTCGACGAGACGCTGCCGGGTCCCTGGGAATGGGATGTCAAGCGGCTCGCGGCCAGCATGGAAGTCGCGGCACGCGGCAATGGCCTGCCTGTCAAGCAGCGCCGCGAGATCGTCATGGCCACCGTCGGCCAGTACCGGCAGGCGGTCCGTCAGTTCGCCGGGATGACCAACCTCGACGTCTGGTACGCACGCGCGGACATCGACGAGCTGCGTGCGCAGTTCGGCGCCCAGCTCGCCGAACAGCAGCGCAAGCGGCTGGACAAGGGCCTGGCCAAGGCGCGGACCAGGGACAGCATGCAGGAGGTGGCCAAGCTGACCCGGATGGTGGATGGTGAGCCGCGGATCATCTCCGACCCGCCGGTGCTGGTGCCGATCGATGAGCTGATGCCGAGCGAGACGACCCGGGAGGAGTTCAAGACGTTCGTCAGCGGCCTGATCGGTTCGTACCGGCGGACGCTGGCGACCGACCGCAGGTACCTGCTCGAGCAGTACCAGTTCTGCGACATGGCCCGCAAGGTCGTCGGCGTGGGCAGCGTCGGAACGCGCTGCTGGATCATCCTGATGCTCGGCCGTGACGACAATGATCCGCTGTTCCTGCAGGTCAAGGAGGCAGAGGCGTCGGTGCTCAGCCGGTTCGTCGGCGCCAGCAAGTTCAAGAACCAGGGCCAGCGAGTGGTCGCGGGCCAGCGGCTGATGCAGGCGAGCAGCGACATCTTCCTGGGCTGGCAGCACGTCGAGGCCGGGCTGGACGACAAGCCCAGAGACTTTTATGTCCGGCAGCTACGAGACTGGAAGTTCTCCCTCGAGATCGAGACCCTGGTCCCCGAGGGGATGCGGATGTACGGTCAACTCTGCGGCTGGACGCTCGCCCGGGCGCACGCTCGCTCCGGGGACCGGGTCGCAATCGGTGCCTACCTGGGCAACTCCGATGTATTCGACCGGGCCGTCACCGAGTTCGCCGCGGCTTACGCTGACCAGAACGAGCGTGACCACCAAGCCCTGGTCGACGCGGTGAAGTCCGGGCGGATAACCGCCGAGCCGGGCGTGTGACATCAGCGGGCCGTACCGGCCGCCGAATCGGGCGGTCCGGTACGGCCCGGTTTTAGCACGTGCCCGGGCACGGGCAGGATGCTTCGTCACCCCTGCCGTATGGTCAGCACCAGGCTGGACCAGCCGGCATGGTCAGCGGGCTTAGTCGTTCTCAGGAGGAACTCGCGCCGTGCAGGGCGTCCTGGAGTTCCTGCTCGCCCTCCTTGGACAGCGAGGTCTTGAGGACGGTGCCGCCGTACTTGCTCATCGCGTCGATGGCCTTGTCGGGAGTGACCTTCTCCACCATGAGGAAGAGCGCCGAGGTGCCCGGCTGCAGGAGGCCGCGGACCTGGTCCTGGAACTCCTTGTCGATGCCGGACTTCGTGAGCTTGCCCATCAGGGCACCGAGCCCGGCTCCGACGGCCATCCCGAAGACCGGGATGAAGAACAGCAGACCGAACAGCAAACCCCAGAACATCCCCCAGGTCGCCCCGCCGCCGACCAGGTGGTGGTTGGTGTGCGTGTGGTAATTACCTTCCTTGTCGCGCGTGATCACCGCGATGGCGTCAGGCTGGATGATCAAGTCCTGAGCCAGCCGCCGCGCTTCTGCGGCCGCAGCCTCGGCCGTCTGCTCGTCTGGATACCCGATCGCGATCAGGTCAGCCATGGTGTTCTCTTCCTTCTTGCGCCGTGTGGGAATCCGGCCAAGTCAACCAGCCGAGACTAGCCGTGACCCCACCCGCGACGGGTGATACGACCGACCACAGCGCTCGACATCGCGATCAGATCAGGTCGAGCTGCCGTGCGCGGCGGACTGCCTCGCTGCGGTGAGCCACGGACAGCTTGCGGTAGATGCTCCTGAGATGAGTCTTGACGGTGTTCACCGAGAGATACATCTCGGCAGCGATCTCGGCAGTGCTGAGCATTCCCGATAGGTGGGTGAGCACCTCTCGCTCGCGCTCGCTGAGCCGCTCGATGACCAACGGCACCGCCTGGCCGGCCGGGGTTCGCGCTTTCGCGGCCGAGACCGCGACTGGGTTCGCCTTATCGAGATCGAGCTGTTCCGCGCAGGAACGGGCCAGCTCAGGGTCGCGGCGCAGCACGTGTCGTATCCAGCTCCGCTCCATGACGAAGGGAAGCCGTATCTGCTCCGGCTCGGCCAGCCGCAGTGCATGCTCGAGCGATCGGCGTCCGCGCGTGTCGTCGCCGGTCGCGTAGCTGAGCCGGGCATCGACCAGCCAACCCGCCAGGCCGATCTCCTGAGATGCCGAGCCCGGGCTCCCCGGCGCGGTTTCCAGTACGCGCCGGGCAGCTTGATGATCTCCTGAGGCCAGCCACGCGTGAGCCAGCGCGGCTGCGGCATCGGGTACAGACTGCGGACCGGCGCGGCTGGCAGCGGCCAGGGCTGCCGGAACGTCGCCTGCCGACACGCACGCACGTGACTCGAGAATCGTCAGCTGGAGGTCCAGCCAACCCGGCGGGGAGGGTGACCAGTGCTGGCGTGCCCGACGGATCATCTCGGACGTAGCTGCGGCCCGGCCCTCGGCCAGACGGCGTTGCGCAGCGACCGTGCAGGCAACCGTGCTGACCAGCTTGTCCGGGCAACTGCGAAGGGCGGCTTCGGCCAGCTTCAGCTGAGCATGCGCCCGGAGCATATCCCCCCGCTGCAGATGCACGGATGCCAGCGCGACGCCCGCCGCCGGGGTGACGTGCTCGGCAAGACCATCGCTGCTGGTCTTTATCGCCCCGGCCTCGTTGGCGTGCTCGAGCGCGTAGCTCAGCTGCCCGGTCAAGGCTTCGACGAGGGCCAGGTACCCAAGACAGCGGGCACGCTCGTACGCGGTCCCGGCAGTGGAGGCCGTAACTCCCGCCCGGAAGGCGGCCGCGGCAGCATCGAGACGACCGGCCCACAGCTCCACGACTCCGCGCCCCGACAACACCTCCGCTCGAAGTCCAGGGTGCCGGGCGTGTACTTCCTCGGGCAGTCGTTCGGCCAAGGCTTCCGCTCGCCCGGCCGCGGCGGTGGCTGCCTGAAGATCCCCGGTACGACCGGACAGTGCCAACTGGATCCGCGCCGCGGCGAACCGGGCCGGGATCGTCTCGTCGGCAGGAAGACCCTCGAGGACGCTCTCGGCGGCGGCCAGTGCGGTGACACTCGCCGCCCCTGCCGCGTCGGACAGCCTGGTCGCGGCCAGCACGAGCAACGGGTGCGGTTGGGTCCAGGCCGTATCCCGCGGCATGCGCCGAAACGACTCGGCCAGCGGCTGGTGGCCCAGCGGTTCAATGAGCTGGCCTACCGCGAACTCGTTGACAACCATCTCCGCCGCGAACTGCCAGTCACCGGATTCAGCGGCGTACCGCACGGCCTGGTCAAGCCGCCCGGTGCGCCGGTACCAGCGCGCGGCACGGTGATACAGCTCGGGCAGGCGCCCACGGCACTCGATCCGGAGCTTGAGCCGCAATACCGCGGCGAACAACGAATGGTAGCGATACCACCCATGCCCGACGTGTTGGACAAACGCGTTCGCCCGGGCCAGGGCGGGCAGGGTGTCTGCCGCCTGCTCGTCACCGGTCAGCTCACTGGCGAGGTCCGCGCAGACACAGTCCAAAATGCTGGTCTGGAGCAGCATGTCGCGGACCGAAGCGGGCAGCGCGCTTAGCACCTCGTCCGCCAGATAACCGGTGATGGCGCTGTCCTCAGCTGCCAGGTCCCTAACGAGTTGCTCGGGGTCGGGGCGTCCCTGCAGCGAAAGCGCAGCCAGCCGGATTCCCGCTGCCCAGCCCTCGGTGCGCCCAGTGAGGCAGTCAAGCGCCGCCTCCGTCAGGGTGATACCGTGATGCGCCAGCAGCTGGCCGGACTCCTCCACGCTGAAGGCCAGGTCGTCCGCCCTGATCTCGGCCAACTCTCCGGTGAGCCTGTACCGGTGCAGAGGGACGAGAGGGTCGACCCGTGAGGCGACCACCAGATGCAGGCCGGGCCTGGCGTTCCTCAGCACGTAGGTAAGGCCGTCGAGGGTAGCCGGTTCGGTGAGCAGATGCAGGTCGTCGAGGACCATCACCACGGGCGGGTCCTGCGCGGCCAGCACCGAGGCAAGCCGTACGAGGAACAGGTGATCAACGGCCTCGCGGGTCGGTCCGGGCGTGATCCGGGGCACGGCGATGCCGGCTTTCCGCAGGGCTGCCACGACGTAGGACCAGAAGACCCGCGGCCGGTTGTCGTAATCATCAACGGTGATCCAGGCCAGGGTGCGGGGATCGCCGCTGGCGGCGGCCCACGACGCGATGGCCATGGTCTTGCCCGCTCCGGGCGGCCCGGTCACCGAGGTCAGCGGACCTCGCGCGCCCTCTGCGACGAGTTTTTCGATGCGGGGACGCGCAACGGCCCAGCCCGGCAGGGCAGGCACGGTGACCTTGGACATCAAAACCGGGTCGTCGGCGCCGACATGCCCCCGGGAGCAGGCTGCTCCGCGAATATCGGTAGTCGCCATCCTCGTCCACCTCTCCCCGCCGACGACCCGAGTCCCCCAGCGGCACGAACAGCAGGCACCGCATGACCCGACCGACCGATGGCGATCGGCCTGGGCGGGCTAGTCCCTTCCCGCTACACCTTGTCTTTCGTATCACATGGTGATAAGCCATCACCCCTTACTCCGTCTCACCAGGGTTGACGGAATTCACCCGCCATGAATGGGGCACAAAGCGCGATGAAGCAGGACCGTGGGAGTCTGGGCATGATGATTTCGACCTGCAAGGGGCTACGGTGCCATCGTCCTACTACGAGATCCGGGTAGCCGGTGTGCTCCCGCCCGAGGCCTTGCTTGACTTCGACCGGCTCACGGCCTCGGTGGAGCCGGTCGAGACGGTCCTGCATGGCCCGCTTCGGGATCAGGCGGCCCTGCACGGGCTGCTCGCCAGGCTTGAGACGTTCGGCGTGCAGGTCCTGGAGGTACGCCGCCTCTACGAAAGAGATCCGTCCGTGGACGAGGGCCGCTAGTCGTTGACGACCTGCTGAGCCGCACCGGGTCAGGCCACGCGGGCCGGGCATCGCGATGATTCAGCATCCGACCGCTGCCCTGCCTGCACGCCTGATCCGCGGTCAACCGCGCGGCGGGCCGAGTTGATTCCAGCACAGTTCGCGGGGCCTCGGACAGGTTCCGGCAGGGTCCACCCGTCACGGGTGTTGGCGCGGCAACGATGGCAGCGTATTATGTCCGACCCCCGTTCGGAGCAGGACGTGGTCGAAGCTCCCTTACGATCTCACGATGGTCGGCCGACGATAGATGAACAGGGGCAGCGGCCTGGGGACTCGCCTGGCGTGCTGCCGTCCTGGCTCGAACGGCGCCGACCGTCGAAAGTTAGGAGTCGCTCGAAGGAGTAGCTGCGGGGCCGTTCTGCCAAGCGGCTGTGCCGGCGGCAACTGCCGCCCTGGCCTGGACCCACTTCTGCCTGGCTAGCTCGCTCGGCGGCACTTCCATCTCCCTGACCCACTGGCGGATGGCGGTCATCAAGTGCGTGCTGCCCAGGGCTAGGCCGGCCAGAGCGACCAAGGTACCTGCTCCCACCAGCGCCGCGCTGGTAATCAGAGGACCGGCCCTGAACTGCGGGCCGCTCCTGCCGTTTTCGCCGTTCTCGCCATTGCTCATGGCTCCATCCTTATCTGCGACGTAATGGTAAGTGTGATAGGCCGGGTGACACGAGGGATCATCCCTCCGGGATGACCGGTGGCGCGGCCGTGTGCTCGGAACGCTCCGGTTTCCACATCATTCGCATGGGGTGATGCGTTGCCATTCCCGCGCGGTCATCGTGAGCGTGTGGCCGAGCACCGGGAATCTCCTGCGTGAGCAGGGATGCGCTCACGGTCGGGTAGCTCCCCGGCCCGCCACCTTGATGGCTCCCGCGTGCGTTCCGCGGACAGGGGACACGAGCGGCCGCGGCCGGTGGCGCCCGCGGTGCCGCGCTGAGCCTGTTAGAAGAGGAGAGGGTCGTGGCTCGTTATCCGAATATCAGTGACCATGGGCTGATCGGTGATCTGCAGACTGCGGCGCTGGTGAGCACCGACGGCGTGCTGGACTGGTTCTGCTGTCCGCGGTTCGATTCGCCCAGTGTATTCGCGTCGCTGCTGGACGCGGAGCGCGGCGGGTTCTTCAAGATCGCGCCGGACCGCGGCGATTACGTGGCCAGGCAGCTGTACCTGCCCGATACGGCGGTCTTGATCACCCGGTTCCTGACTCCCGACGGGGTCGGCGAGGTTCACGACTTCATGCCGGTCATCGAGGGCGAGGCGACCGGGCGGCACCGGCTGGTCCGGCACATCCGGGTCGTCCGCGGGGTGATGCGGTTCGCGATCGAGATCCAGCCGCGGTTCGACTACGGACGCGCGTCGCACCAGCTGGAGCTATCCGAGCACGGAGGGGTGCTCCGGTCCGCCGACTTGGAGCTGACCGTACACGGGCTGGCGCCGGCGGGGTCCACCGTCCAGGACCTGGGCGTCGCGGTGCAGCGGGCCGGGGACGGGTTGCGGTGGACGCGGACCTTGCGGGAGGGCCAGTCCGGCGGGGTGGTGCTGGAGTCGGGGGGCGCCGAGCCGCGGATCATCACGCCGGAGGAGGCGCTGCGGCTGCAGGAGGACACCGAGCGGTTCTGGCGCGGCTGGCTGGACCGGTCCACCTATACCGGGCGCTGGCGGGAGATGGTCGACAGGTCGGCTATCACGCTGAAACTGCTGACTTACGCGCCGACCGGTGCACCGGTCGCGGCGCCGACCACCGGGCTGCCCGAGCAGGTCGGCGGGGAGCGCAACTGGGACTACCGCTACACCTGGATCCGGGACGGCTCGTTCTCCATCTACGCGCTGCTCGGCCTGGGGTACGTCGAAGAGGCGGCCGCGTTCGGGACCTGGCTGCGGGACCGCGTGCAGGAGCAGG
>JASHVM010000485.1:0-9153 GCA_030044595.1 Streptosporangiaceae bacterium | reverse complement strand
GGGTCAGCCCCGCCACCGCGGTGTCGGCCGCCGCGGCCGTGGGCAGGACCGCGACGCCGACGGTCATGACGTAGCTGCGGGTGGCATCGACGTAGGTCGCGCGCAGCACGGCCTCGCACCCGCTGCGGTGCAGCGCCGAGGCGGCGGCCGTGGTCACGCCGCCGTTGCAACCGGACTCAGGAGCGATGCCGACCCGGAGCGCGTCGAGGCTCAGCGGCGCCGGACCCTGGAGCACCTGGGCGGGGAGCTGGTAGGTGACCGCGGCCGGAAAGACCTGGCCCGAGTCCAGCACCCGCCACCGGCTGGCGATCTCCCAGGCCTCGATCTGTTCCTGCTGTGCGGCGGTGAACTGCCTGGGCAGCAGCTGGGTCGCCACGCCGTTCAGGGACACGGCCAGCCCCGCCAGTCCAAGCAGCAGGGCGATCAGCGCGGCCAGGCGGCGCCTCCTGACGTTGCGCCGCGGCGGTTCGCCGCGGGTCCCGGGGTCCGCCGTCACAAAGAAGATGGTATGGCCTGATCCGGGCGCCATGGCGAGACCGCCTGATCCGGGCGCCTCGGGCGAGACTAAATGCCCTGGTTTGACGTGTCCGTTGAGGTCAGTCGCCGATGATCACCCGGTTGGTCAGCGTCCCGATGCTCTCGATCGTGACCGACACCTCGTCCCCGTCGGTCATCGGCCCGACCCCGGCCGGCGTCCCGGTGAGCAGGACGTCCCCCGGCAGCAGCGTCATCACCTGGCTGACGTGCGAGACCAGGGCCGGCACGTCCCACAGCAGCTCGGACGTGCGGGCCTGCTGGCGGACCGTCCCGTTCACGGTGGTGGTGAGCTCCAGGTCGGCGGGGTTGGTCCCGGTCTCTATCCACGGCCCGAGCGGGCAGAACGTGTCGAAGCCCTTGGCCCGGGTCCACTGGCCGTCCCGCGTCTGCAGGTCGCGCGCTGTGACGTCGTTGGCGCAGGCGTAGCCGAAGATCACCTCATCGGCGCGCTCCCGCGGCACCCCGCGGCAGAGCCGGCCGATGATGACCGCGAGCTCGCCCTCGAAATCGACCCGCTCGGTGATCTTCACCGGGTACTTGATCGCGTCCCCGGGCCCGGTCACCGACGTGGACGGCTTGAGGAACAGCACCGGCTCGGCGGGCGGATCGCCGCCCATCTCCTGCGCGTGCGACGCGTAGTTCCGTCCGGCGCCGACCACCTTGCTCGGCAGCACCGGCGCCAGCAGCCTGACCTCCGCCAGCGGATACCTCTCCCCGGTCAGGCGGACGCCGCCCGGATCCACCCCGAACGGGTGCCCGTACAGTTCCGCGATCGTCAGCCCGGATCCGGCGCCCTCCACCACGCCGTACGCGACTCCGTCGCCTTTGGCGAATCTCGCGATGCGCACGCCACTCCTTTTGTGTTTATCGACCTGCAGCCTGGCGCTACTGCATATAGTGCTCGACCTCGCCGACCGGGCGCGCTTCCGCCTCGTTCGGGTTCTCGCCGAACTCACGGCGGGCCCGTCGCTGCCGCAGCAGGTCCCAGCACTGGTCGAGCGCTTCCTCGGCCGCGCTCAGCTGCTCGCGTTCCGCGGTGCTGCTCAGCTGGCCGGCCGCGTGCTGCTCCCTGAGCCTGTGCTCGGTATCGATGAGCTCATTGATATGCGCCAGGATTTCCTTGTCGTCCATGCCCCTACCGTAAGTCCCTGACGGTCCCGCTGCGGCCCGGGGTCTTCTTATTGGGGCCGAACGAGCCGTGGTACTGCCCCGTTTCCGCTGTCAGCTGACCGGGGCAAACCGGACGTCGGGTGAGCCGGCCGGGGCTAGTCATCCTTGTTCGCGAGCGCGGCGGCGGTGGCCTCGTCGGCGGGGTAGAACGACTCGATGGCCAGCTCCTCGACGGTGATGTCCATCGGGGTGCCGACCACGGCGGTCATGCTGATGAAGGACAGCTCGCCGCGGTCGGTCCGGTAGCGGAGCGGGACCACCACCCCGCCGCCGGCTTGCGGCGGGCGGCGCTGATCGCCGCCGCGGCGGCCGGGGCCACCCGGGGCGCCGGGGTAGCCGTCGAGCTCGTCGTACAGCCGGAACAGCCGGGGGTCACCGGTGGCCTCGGCCTGGCGGTACAGCCGGGCGAGCAGGTGGGCGCGCCATTCGGGCAGGTTGACGATGCGCGGGGCCATGCCGTCGGGGTGCAGGCTCAGCCGTAGCACGTTGACCGGCGGCGCGAGGAGGTCCGGCGCTACCCCGGCCGTGAAGGTGGCGATGCCGTCGTTGGCGTCGACGAGCTCCCACCAGCGGTTCACCACCGCGGCCGGGTAGGGAAGGTGGCCGGCCAGGATCCGTCCCAGCGCGGCCCGGACGGACCGCAGCTCGGCGGCGGCGAGGCCGCGCTCGGGGTAGGCCGGGGCGTAGCCGCCCGCGAGCAGCAGCACGTTGCGGTCGCGCAGCGGGACGTCGAGGTGCTCGGCCAGGCGCAGGATCATCTCGCTGGTCGGCCTGGCCCGCCCGGTCTCGACGAAGCTCAGGTGCCGGGACGAGACGTTCGCCTGGATGGCGAGGTCCAGCTGGCTGAGCCTGCGGCGCTGCCGCCACTCGCGCAGCAGTTCTCCGGCCTGCGGCTTCTGCTGCGCGGGTTCGGTCATGCCGGAAGCCTACGCCGTTAGAACCATTACCTGTGAGGTAATTGCTGTAATTACCTGGTGTCGGCGAAGATCGACTCGTCCGATCCACACCCGAAGGGACATCCGATGCAGGAGATCGTCGAGCGCTACATCGATTGCTGGAACCAGACCGACCCGGGGCTGCGGCGGGGGCTGATCGACTCGCTCTGGGCCGCCGACGGCAGCTACACCGACCCGCTGGCCGACGTGCGCGGGCGGGACCAGATCGACGCGGTGATGGCCGCGGCGCAGCAGCAGTTCCCCGGGCTGGTGTTCACGCTCGGCGGGCCGGTCGACGCCCACCACAACCAGGCCCGTTTCACCTGGCACCTTGGACCCGACGGGGGCGAGCCCATCGTGATCGGGTTCGACGTCCTCGTCCTGGACGGCGGGAACCAGATCCGCGGCGTACACGGCTTCCTGGACCAGGTTCCCGCCGCCTGAGACGGGCGCTCGGAGGATCGTGGACAGTTACCCCGGGTATTTCCGGGGTAACTGTCCACGATCATGGGGTGGGCTCGCGGCCGGAGCGGAGGAGGCAGTAGGTGACCGCTTCTTCGAGGGCGTGCCAGCTCGCGGCGATGATGTTCTCGTCCACGCCGACCGTGTTCCAGGTGTCGCCGGTGCCGTCGTCGGACTCGATCAGCACGCGGGTGACCGCGCCGGTGCCGTGCGTGCCGGCCAGGATCCGCACCTTGTAGTCGGTCAGCTCGAGCGTGGCCAGCTCCGGGTAGATCTGCTCCAGCGCGGCGCGCAGCGCCTTGTCCAGCGCGTTCACCGGGCCGTTGCCCTCGCCCACCGCGACCAGGCGCTCCCCCTTGGCGAACAGCCTGACGGTGGCTTCGCTGGTCATTCGTTGATCCGGGTGGCGTTCGACGATGACCCGCCAGGACTCCACGGCGAAGTACTCGCGCCGCTGGCCGAGCTCGTCGCGCAGCAGCAGCTCGAAGCTGGCGTCGGCGGCCTCGAAGGTGTAGCCGCTGGCCTCCATGTCCTTGACCCGGTCGGTGACCCGCCCGATGGTTTCCCTGTCGCCGGACAGGTCGTAGCCGAGCTCGCGGCCCTTCAGCTCGACCGACGCGCGGCCGGCCATGTCCGAGACCAGCATCCGCATGTCGTTGCCGACCAGGGCCGGGTCGATGTGCTGGTAGAGCATCGGGTCGACCTTGACCGCCGAGGCGTGCAGCCCGGCCTTGTGCGCGAAGGCGCTCAGCCCGACGTAGGGCTGGTGGGTATCCGGCGCGACGTTGGTGACCTCGCTGATCGCGTGCGCGATCCGGCTCATCTCCCTGATGCCGTCCCGGGGCAGGACGGGTCGGCCCTTCTTCAGCTGCAGGCCGGCGACCACGCTGAACAGGTTGGCGTTGCCCGCCCGTTCCCCGTAGCCGTTCGCGGTGCCCTGCACGTGCGTGACGCCCGCGTCGACCGCGACCAGGGTGTTGGCGACGCCGCAGGCGGTGTCGTCGTGACAGTGGATGCCCAGGCGCGCCTGCGTGGCCTCGCGCACGCCGGCGACCGTATCGGCCAGCTCGTTCGGCATCATGCCGCCGTTGGTGTCGCACAGGGCTACCACGTCCGCGCCGGCCTCGGCGGCCGTCCTGACCACCTCGAGCGCGTAGGCCGGGTTGGACCGGTACCCGTCGAAGAAGTGCTCGGCGTCGAGGAAAACCCGCTGGCCGTTCTCGCGCAGGTGGGTGATGGTGTCGGCGATCATCTTGAGGTTTTCTTCCAGCGAGGTGCGCAGCGCCAGTTCGACGTGCCGGTCGTGACTCTTGGCCACCAGGGTCACGACCGGCGCGCCTGACATGCGCAGCGCGGCGACCAGGGGGTCGTCGGCCGCCTGGACGCCGGGCCGGCGGGTCGCGCCGAACGCGGCGAGCTGCGCATGCTTGAGGTTCAGCTCAGTACTGGCGCGGCGGAAGAACTCGGTGTCCTTCGGGATAGCGCCCGGCCAGCCGCCCTCGATGAACCCGACGCCGAGCTCGTCCAGGTGGCGGGCGATGACGAGCTTGTCGGCCACGGTGAGGTTCAGGCCTTCCTGCTGCGCGCCGTCTCGCAGCGTCGTGTCGTAGACGTGAAAGGTGTCGTCGAGCATCGGTGCTGTCCGTTTCTTGTGTACTGGGCCTTTTCGGGGCCGGGTCCTTCCGGGTCCCGGATTCCGCCGCCTGCCGCCGCGCAAACAAAAGACCCCTCGCGGGAACGCGAGAGGTCTGCGCGTCGGCGGCGGGCCGGACTCCGGGATGCCGGTGGAGCCTGACCACGCCCAGGGCCGGTTGCCCTAGGTGCCGACGCGCCTGCCGATAATGATCCGGCCGGACGCCACCTGGTCAGTGTGCCATACGTCCGGCCCCGGCCGCACATTTATCTCGCCATCTGAGACGGGTGCCCGGCTGGCTTTGCGGTCAGCAGACCTTGTGGACCCAGCCGAAGGGATCGGGACCGTGGCCGTACTGGATGCCGATCAGCTCCTCGCGCAGGCGCGTGGTCACCGGGCCGGGCCGGCCGTCGCCCACCGTCCACTCCGCCGACTTGCCCTTGACCCGGCCGACCGGGGTGATCACGGCGGCGGTCCCGCAGGCGAACACCTCGGTCAGCTCGCCGGACGCGCACTCCGCCTGCCACTGGTCGGTGGTGATCAGTTCCTCGACCGCCTTGATGCCGAATTCCGGCGCCAGCCGGAGCAGCGAGTCGCGGGTGATGCCCGGCAGCAGCGTGCCGGTCAGCGGCGGCGTCATGATCAGCGGCGCCCCGGCGCTGGCTGAGCCGCGGACGAAGAACAGGTTCATGCCGCCCATCTCCTCGACCCAGCGGTGCTCCGTGGCGTCCAGCCAGACCACCTGGTCACAGCCGTGCTCCAGGGCCTGCCGCTGGGCCACGAACGCGGCCGCGTAGTTGCCTCCGCACTTGATCGCGCCGGTGCCGCCGGGCGCCGCCCGGGTGTAGTCCTCGGACAGCCAGACCGTGACCGGCTTGATCCCTTTTTCCCCGCCGCTGAAGTACGAGGCGGCGGGCGAGGCGATGACGCAGAACAGGTACTGGCTCGACGGATGGTTGATGCCGAGGCCGCGCTGAGTCGCGATCATGAACGGCCGCAGGTAGAGGCTTCTCCCCTCCCCCGCGGGCACCCAGTCGCGGTCCTGGGTGACCAGCAGTTCCAGGGCGCGGATGAAGGTCTCCTCCGGCAGTTCCGGCATCGCCATCCGGAGCGCGGACCGGTTGAACCTGGCCGCGTTGGCGTCCGGCCTGAACAAGGTGATGGAGCCGTTGTCCTGGCGGTACGCCTTCAGCCCTTCGAAGAACTCCTGGGCGTAGTGCAGCACCATCGTGGCCGGGTCGAACGTGAACGGCCCGTACGGCTCCAGGCGCCCGTCGTGCCAGCCGCGCTCGGCGGACCAGCGCAGCGTGATCATGTGGTCGGTGAAGATCTGGCCGAACCCCGGCGACTGCAGCAGCGCCTCGCGCTCGGCGTCGGGCACCGGGTGGCCGGAGGGGCGGATATCGAAATCGATCATGACGCGCAGCTTCCTCCTCGCCCGCGCGGGCGGGACATTCAACACTAGCCTTAACGCCGGGGTTCACCTGGCCTGAAACCCGGGGATGGTCTGCCGGCCGCGATGCCGTCAGCCCGATACTCGTTCGGCGATGTCGTCGCCTATCTCGACGGTGGTGCGCGCCGCCCACGCCCCCTGGCGCTCGAGCAGGTCCTCGGCGACGGCCTGCTCGACCCTGGCCGCCTCGGCGGGCAGGCCCAGGTGCTCGCAGAGCATGGCGGCGGACAAGATGGCCGCGGTGGGATCGGCCTTCTGCTGGCCGGCGATGTCAGGCGCGCTGCCGTGCACCGGCTCGAACATGCTGGGGGCGGTGCCTTCGGGGTTGACGTTGCCGCTGGCCGCGAGCCCGATGCCGCCGGCCACGGCGGCGCCGAGGTCGGTGAGGATGTCACCGAACAGGTTGTCGGTGACGATGACGTCGAATCGCTCGGGCTGGGTGACGAAGAACATCGACGCGGCGTCGACGTGGCAGTAGTCCACCGACACGTCGGCGAACTCCTTGGCCAGCCCGTCGATGGTGCGCTGCCACAGGTCGCCGGCGTAGGTGAGGACGTTCGTCTTGTGCACCAGCGTCAGCTTCCTGCGCGGCCTGGCCATCGCCCGGCTGAACGCGTACCGCGCCACGCGCTGGACCCCGAACGCGGTGTTCAGGCTCTCCTGGGTGGCGATCTCCGCGGGAGTTCCCTTGCGCATCACGCCGCCGGCCCCGGTGTACGGGCCCTCGGTGCCTTCGCGGACGACCACCATGTCCACTGATTCCGGCCTGGCGCCGGCCAGCGGGGTGGCCACACCCGGGTAGAGACGCACCGGACGCAGGTTGACGTAGTGATCGAGCTCGAACCGCAGCCGGAGCAGGAGCCCGCGCTCGAGCACGCCGCTCGGCACGCTCGGGTCGCCGACCGCGCCGAGCAGGATCGCGTCGTGACCCCTGATCTCCTCGAGCACCGCATCGGGTAGCGTCTCGCCGGTGCGATGCCAGCGGCGCGCGCCCAGGTCGTAGCCGGTCTCGTCGATGGTGACCCCGGGAGCGGCCGCGCGCAGCACCTTGAGCGCCTCGGCGACTACCTCGGGGCCGATGCCGTCTCCGCCGATGACGGCGAGCCTGATAGTTCGTGAACCCATGCCCAGAACCTTACTGGCGGGGCGGGCCCGCCATGGTCTGGCTTACCGCGTCTACCGCGGCGGCCGCGTCGCCTCCGTTATCCCGCCGGTCCAGCGCGGCCTGCACGGCCCGCGTGGCCCGGGTCGCCTGGGGAGCCGGGCGGTCGCCGGCGGGCGGGGAGTGCTGCGCTGAGCGGGGGCTTCCGGAAGGCTTGGGGGTTCGTCCCGCGGGGCCGGCACTGTCCCAGGGATACATGTCATACATGAGAACGCTCCTGATCGCGAAGAGAACGGACTTGCGGCCAGCGCCCAGCCCCCGCAGCGGGCTGCTGGCCTGCCCTGGATCAGGTTCTACAGGTCCCCGCTGCGGCTGGCTACGAGTACGAGGCGCCGCATAATGCCAGTAAGACTACACGAAGCGGGTCAGCCGCGGACACCCCTTAAGACGTCCGTCTCAGCATGCGAGACACTACTTTGAGGTCCTAGCGCATCCGGCGGCGGTCCGCCGCGCGGCGTAGGGCGGACCTGGCCCGGGTTTCTGTCGCGCATCCCGTTACCCCGCCCGGGGCGGACAAGCGCGCCGGGCGGGGGTGGACGGGCCGATGCGCTCTACTCGTCCTCGGCGAGCCAGGACATCAGCGGGCGGAGCCTGGCCCCGACCTGCTCGATCTGCTCGGCGTGCTCGGCCTCGCGGCGCTTGAGGAAGTTCGGCTTGCCCGCGTCGAACTCCTCCACCAGCTCGCGGGCGAACGAGCCGTCCTGGATCTCGTCCAGGATGCGGCGCATCTCCTCGCGGGTCTGCTCGTTGATCAGCCTGGGGCCGCGCGTATAGCCGCCGTATTCCGCGGTGTCAGACACCGACCAGTACATCTTCGAGATGCCGCCCTCGTACATGAGGTCGACGATCAGCTTCATCTCGTGCAGGCACTCGAAGTAGGCCGACTCCGGCTGGTAACCGGCCTCGACCAGGGTCGCGAAACCCGCCTTGATCAGCTCGGCGACGCCGCCGCAGAGCACCGTCTGCTCGCCGAACAGGTCGGTCTCGGTCTCCTCGTTGAACGTGCTCTTCAGCGCCCCCGCCCGGGTGCCGCCGATGGCCTTGGCGTAGGCCAGCGTCAGCGGCCAGGCCTGGCCGGTCGCGTCCCGCTCGACGCAGACCAGGACCGGGACGCCGCGGCCCTGGGTGAACTGGCGCCGTACCAGGTGGCCGGGGGCCTTCGGCGCGACCATGCAGATGTCGACGCCGGGCGGCGGGCTGATGAGGTCGTAGCGGATGTTCAGGCCGTGCGCGAAGAACAGCGCGTCGCCTTCCACCAGCGACGGCGCGATCGCCTCGGCGTACAGCTGCCGCTGCAGGTGGTCCGGGACGAGGACCATGACCAGGTCCGCCTCCTCGCAGGCCTCGGCGGGCGAGGTGACCCGCAGGCCTTCGTCGGCGGCCTTCTCCCGGCTCTTGGATCCTTCGGGCAGGCCGACCCGCACGTCCACGCCGGAATCGCGGAGGGACAGCGCGTGCGCGTGTCCCTGGCTGCCGTAACCGAGGACGGCGACGTGCCTGCGCTGGATGACGGAAAGGTCGGCGCTGTCGTCGTAGAAAATCTCTGCCACCTGATTGGGCCTTTCTTGTTGTAGTGCCTGCGAACTCAGGCGCTGCGTTCCACGGGACGCAGCGCGCGGTCGGTGATCGAGCGGCCGCCGCGGCCGATGGCCACCATCCCGGACTGGACGAGCTCCTTGATGCCGAACGGCTCGAGGACCTTGATCAGCGCGTCGAGCTTCTCCCGGTTGCCGGTGGCCTCCACGGTAATCACGTCCAGCGCCACGTCCACCACCCTGGCGCGGAACAGGTTCGCCGCCTC
>JASHVM010000484.1:0-2921 GCA_030044595.1 Streptosporangiaceae bacterium | reverse complement strand
GCTGCGTTAGCCGCCGCCCGCATCCACGGCGGGCTGAGCCCCCGCCGCCAGTGCCAGCCTCCCGCCTCGGGAAGCGTCCGCGGCCACGGTGGTCGCCCGGCGCCGCATGCCCGATCAGATGCGGGACATCAGCCTGCCCAGAGCGCAAACAGCGGCGAGGTCCCGAACAGCCGCTCCGGCCAGGGCAGTTGGCGACTCAGAATCCACTCCACATCGGTGAGCCGCCGCATCCGCGGTGTCCGCCATCCCGTCTGCTGCACTAGGTCCACCAGCCGCTCCGGCGACAGGCCGCCCGCGAACGGGAGCGCACCGGTGATCGACTCGTCGTACTCGGCGTGGTGGCCTGAAGGCGCCGCGGCCAGGCGACGGGCTAGCCGCCGACCGTGACCGCGTATCCGGTCAGCCGCTGACTGGCCCCTGCCCCATACGCTTTCCATCAGGAGCAGCCGCCCGTCGGGCGCGGCCGCACGCCACGCCCTCAGCGCGCTCTCCGGATCCGGAAGCGTCCACAGCAAGTGCCGGGACATCACTACGTCGAAGCCCTCCAGCGGCACCTCGTCGGCACTGGCCTGGATGGTCGTCACGGTCAGGCGCTGCGCCGAAGCCTTAGCGGTGAGCCGCGCCAGCATCTGCTCCGACAGGTCCACCGCGGTGACCGCATGGCCAAGTCCGGCCGCTGCCACGCTGAGGAAACCGGTGCCAGCGCCGACGTCGAGCACACGGGACGGAGCAGGCGGCAGCAGGGATTCAAGGGATCCGCGCCAGGCGGCCCATTCGGCGGGGGTTTGCGGGTAGTGGCTGGGCGCCCGGTCGTAGGTCGCGGCGTCTTCATCCCAGAAGCTGCGGATGCGCTCGATGGCGTTGTTCGAAGCCATGCCTTATTCCTTAACGCTGATTCGCGTGCCTAGTTCTGCGCCCTCGCAGATCTTGCGCATGACCCCGGCGGCGGCGACGTCGAAGACGTGCATCGTCAGCTCCTGCTCGTTGGCCAGCACGAACGCGCTGGTGTCCATGATTCGCACGCCGGCGGCCAAAGCCTCGTCATAGGTCAAGCGGGTGTAGCGGATGGCATCCGGATTGAGGTGCGGGTCACTGTCGTAGACGCCATCTACCCCGCGCTTCGCGACCAGGAGAGCATCGGCATCCAGTTCCAGTGCGCGCTGGACGGCCGGGTAGTCGGTGGTGACGTATGGCTGGCCGATGCCCCCCGCGAGCAAGACGATCATGCCGCGTTCCAGGTGATGCATGGCTCGGAGCCTGATGAACGGCTCCGCCACGCTGTGGATGGGTAGCGCGGTCATCACCCGGATGTCTACGTCGGTCCTGGCCGTGAGAGCCCCCCGGAGCATCAACGCGTTCATGATCGTGCCGAGCATCCCGATGTTGTCCGCCTCGGCGCGGCTGATACCCCACCCGTGGGCCATCCGGCCGCGAAAGTAGTTTCCGCCGCCGACGACTACCGCGACCTGAATGCCGAGATCGCGCACGGAGAGGACCTCGTGGGCGACGCGGGAGAGGCTGGCCGGGTCCACTCCGGAACTGGCCGGTCCCGCGAGCGCCTCGCCGCTGAGCTTGACGACCACCCTGCGATAGCGAGACACGATCAGGAACCCCCATCCTGGCCGCCGGAGGTGACGGCCTCGCCCACGCTATCGCATGCCCGCACGAAGCCCGTGTCCTCTGGGGCGGCTGACGCCGCGGACGCCCGGGTTTGGCTGGCACCACCGGCGGCACTGCCGCTTACACGGCATCGAAGATCGCTCAACGCGCTGACCAGGATGCTCGCCGACGAACCGACATGGGCTGTCACGGCGCCCGGTTCCGGACCAACCGGCGGCTTCTTCCGGGACAGTCGGCCTCTGCCGTGCCACGTGACGTGCGCGGTTTCGCTTCATGCCCGTCGGGGTGATTAACTCCATTGGCGCCGTGCTGACCCAGGGGAGATGACGCCCTGGACTCCGCGCGTGCGCTCTGCGCCCCGTACACCCCGGCGAGGTGATAGGTCATGGTGCGCCGCTCACGGATCGCGGCACTGCTGACGCTGGCCATGATCAACGTTGTCACGCTGGCGGCCGGCATCGCCGTGGCCCGCATGCTTCCCCCGCGCCTGGCGGCGCTGCGGGTGCCGACTGTCGCGGCGGGATCGGTGTCCAGCCCGGTCTCCGGCCGGGACGCCATACTCGGCACGACAACTGACGACGGCCCGCTGCCCACCCCGAACGGCCTGCGCCAGGCCCTGTCCGGCCCGCTGTCATCGGCGGCGCTGGGCCCGCAGGTGTCGGTGCTGGTCGCGGACCCGGTCACCGGGCGGGTGCTGCTGTCCGAGGACGCCGGGCAGCCCATGACTCCCGCGTCCACGACCAAGCTCGCCACCGGCCTGGCCGCCCTGGCCGTCCTCGGCGGCGACGCCAGGTTCACCACCCGGGTGGTGCGCGGGGCCACGCCGGACAGCATCGTCCTGGTCGGCGGCGGCGACCCGACGCTCGCGGTGAACAAGTACCCGGCCGGGGACTATCCCCAGCCGGCCACGCTGGCCAGCCTGGCCGCGTCCACCGCGCGAGTGCTCAAGGCGCAGGGCCGCCGCAGCATAACCCTCGGCTACGACACGTCGCTGTACACCGGCCCGGGCCTGGCGCCGGGTTGGTCCGCCGACTACGTCAGCGGGGGAGACGTCACCCCGATCGTCTCGCTCGAGGTGGACCAGGGCCGGCTTACCCCGTCCGGGCAGCCCGAGGACTCCGACGACCCGTACAACCTGAACCCGCGGTCGGACGACCCGGCGGCCCAGGCGGCCGGCTCGTTCGCCGCCCTGCTCGCCTCCGACGGCATCCAGGTAACCGGCGCCGCGGTCCAGCAGCAGGCCCCGGCCCACGCCGCCGTGCTCGCCAGCGTGAGCTCCCCGCCGCTGTCGGCGATCGTGC
>JASHVM010000483.1:0-5736 GCA_030044595.1 Streptosporangiaceae bacterium | reverse complement strand
ACCGGGACCACTTCGGCATCGTGCCGAGCCGGGTGCCGGACGACCCGGCCGCGCAGCCGGGCCCGGTTCAGCCTGGCGGGCCCGCTTCGTCGGCCGGCGCGGGCGGGACGAAGAAGCGGCCGAATTCCTCGACGGCTTCGCCGGGCGGCAGGGCGTAGCTGGCCCGGCGGCTGGTGCAGGTGCCGTTCAGCCGCCGGAGCCGGATCGCGGTTTCGGCAGCCGCAACCGCGACGGGCAGCCCGTTTAGCACCGTCGCCGCACCGATGGCAAAGCCGTGTTCGCGGCCGAACAGCAGCATCGGGTAACCGCCTGCCGGAATGATCACCTCCACGCCGCGATCGAGCATGGACCCGGCCTGCTCGATGAACGACTCGCGGAGCCGGGTGTACGCGCGTTCGTCGTCGAAGGCCTTGTTGAGCTGTGCGACGTCCGCGTCGAGCGCGCCGACCGCGATCACCCGCCGCTGCAGGCCGTACCGCGCGATCTGATCCTCGTGGTACGGAATGAATACCGGGTTGATGGTGACCAGGCCGATCCTGCGGCCCAGCGTGCAGGCGTGCAGCATGGTCGCTTCACCCAGCCCGATAACGGGCATGTCGACGGCGGCCCGGGCCTCGGCCAGGCCGGGTTCCTGGAAGTGACCGACAACGAACGCGTCATATCCCTCACGGTGAGCGGTGAGCGCGTTGGCGATCACCTGCGCCGCGCAGCGGAACTCGGTGATCGGGTGCAGGTACCGGTCACCGGGCTGAATCCCGGCCACCGCGATCTCGAACCCGGTACCGGCGACCGACCGCAGGTAGGCATCCAGCCGGGTGAAATATGCAGCATCGGTGGCCGGGTCGGTGAAGCTCTGGTACCAGATCCTTCCGGTCACCGCCCCCGGGGCGATGTCGGCCTTTCCCGCAGGCGGATCTGCCGACTCCGACGGAGGGCGCTGGTCAGCTCCCACCGTGCCCTCACCTCCTCAAACGCCCGGTAGTGATGCCTGTCAAGTAGAGCAGGCGGCCGTTCTCGTGGCCACGTCCGGGGTCGTTCACGAAACAGCGACCGGTGGAAGCCAGAGCCACGGGGCGCCGAACGGGATGATTCTGATCGGGAGGAGCGTTCATCCAAAGGACACGACATGTCGTGTTATTCGGGGCAGGCCAGGGTCCTTGACAGGCTCTGGGCGTTGAGAGGTGAGCATGATGACCGATTGGTATGCGGGGCGGACGCCGGACTGGTCGGCCAGGGCGGTGATCGCCGTGACGGTGCTCGCGCTGCTGCTGGTGGCGGCCGTGCCGGTGGCCCTGCTGGCCGGCGTGATCCTGATGATGCTGGGACACGTCGTCGGCGGGCTCGCGTTGTTCGGCGGATCGGTCCTCGTCGCCGCGATCGCTGTCGCGCTCGCGGGCATGAGCGGGATGCGGCACCTGCGCAAGCTGGTCACCAGGCACAGCTTCCGTGTCGTGCGGCTGGACGGCAGCCGGTACACCAACGTCACCGAGTCACGGGGCAGCGACTACGCCGACGTCGTGGAGCTGGACCCTAGCCAGTACACCGAAGTTCGCTGACCGCTCCGCCCCGTACCCGCCGAGACGCGGCGGCCTGGGGTATCTGCTGCGTCATCGCTACCCGCGCTCACGCCGGTCCGCGCGTGGTCCGGAACCCTATCTTGCGATGGCTGCCGTCGCAGAACGGCTTGTTGGCCGAGGCGCCGCACCGGCACAGCGCCACCCGGGTGTCCTGCCTGACCAGCGCGTGGTCCTGGCCGAAGATCCTGATGTTGCCGCGGATGAACAACGGGCCGTTCGGGCGTTCTTGGACCGTGGTTTGGTCCGGCACCGGCTCCTGCGGCCCGCCGTCCAGGCGGCGGAAGTGCAGCGCGCCCGTGGGACAGCGCTGGATCACCTCGCCGATCTCACCGGGCGTTCCGTTGTCCGCGATAATCCACGGCCGGCGCCGGTTGTCGAACACCGCGGGGAGCCCGCGCAGGCATTCGGCGACATGGATGCAGAACGCAGGTTCCCAGGTGACCTCGATCTGGTCGTTCGCGTACACGCGCTCGGCCGTCGGCGCGTAGCGCGGCTGCTCGCGGAAACCCTCGGGAGCCTCATCGGGCTCATCGGGCGGAAGCTCGCTGGTTCGTTCGGTCATCTTCTCGCCTCCATGGCGGGGTCTCCATGCGAACCCGTACGGCGGTCAGGGCCCGGCCGGCTGGTTCGCTGCCAAAGCCTACGTTTCCTGGCTTGTCGCTGCGGCGAGCGGACAGCTGTCCGCCGGCAGCAACCAAAGCGAGCGTTTTGGCATGAGCGAGGGCAGGCCCCTATACCGTCACCTCTACCCCTTCAGTGCCCACCTGACGGCCACGACCTCACCACGCCTACACTCCCCGCCAGCCAGGTGACTCGCCCTCACCCGATCCCGGTGACCTACACCGCCGCAGGCTTACGCGGGACTGACACCGAAATGACCGTGTCGACGGCGGGACGTCCGGCGCAGGCATCGAGGAAGGCACCCAGCTTTAAGGCGCGCTGCGGCCCCGGCTCGTCGCGATCTCGCTAACTGATCACCCCTATCCGGAGCGTTCCGTCGCGCAATACCCCGGGTGCAACCGCGCGGTCGCTGAGTACCTGCCTGGCCCTGGCCCGAGATGCCCCGAACTGTCCGCCTCACCTGATCCCGGTGATGCGGCTTCACCTGCAAGCCCATAACCATGACGTCATGGACCCCCCCGCCGTGTACCCGATCCAGATCAGGGACCACCTCGCGTGACGGCGCCGCGACCTGCCCGATGGATCAGGCGTTCGTAGCCAGCAACTGAGCGGACGAACCTCGCCGTTCGAGGGAGGACAACCATGACATCGCCGACCTCGGACGCGCCCGGCGCGCCAATCTTGCCGATCCCGGCGGCCTGGCCGGTGCGCTCACGCCCGACAGCCCACCCGTGGGCGGTTATTTCAGCGGGCCTGGCGCCGATCCTGCTGACCGGGGCTTACCTCATTGCCGGCATCCTCCAGCCAGCTTCCTACAGCCCGGTCCGCACGACCATCAGCGCGATGGCCGGGCAGGCCGGAACCGACCGGTGGGTCATGACCGGCGGCATCCTGCTGGTCGGCGGCTGCTACCTCGCCACCGCCGCGGGCCTGACCGGTGTCCGGGCGTCCGCCCGTGTCCTGCTCGCAGTGGCGGGCGTGGCCGGCATCGGCATCGCCGTGTCCCCCGAACCCGCCCACGGCGCGACCCCGCGGCACCTCGCCTGGACCGTGCTCGGCGCGGTCACGATCGCCGTGTGGCCCGCGTTCGCCGCCCGGCGTGCCTCATCGCGGCCGCTGATCCTGAACGTCTACGGCTCGGCCGCCGTTACCGCCGTCTTCGTGGCCCTGCTCGGCTGGGTGCTCGCCGAAACCCGCGACGGCAGCGTCCTGGGCCTGGCCGAGCGGCTGACGACATCGATCCAGACCTGCTGGCCGTTCATCACCGCCGTCGCCCTGCGCCGCGCCCGTCGCCGCGTCCCCAGCGCGCGCGGGAGTTGCGGCTAGCCGTCGCGCGCGAGGAAAGCCGGGCGGCAAATCACCGGGTCCAGGTGACGGCCGCTTACCTGGATGGCAGGTACTTCGAGCGCACCGATCACTGTCACGAGAAGGTGCCGTGCCCGGGACCGGTGCCCTAGCGCCGGATCCGCTCGCTCGGGGACCCCTTTGCTCCTGCTCAGGGCCGCGGGCACGGGGTCTGGCCCATCGAGACCTTCGGTGTCCCGGGTCTGGTCGCGCGAATCACCATGATCTGGTGGCGCTTCCTCACCTGCCTGGCGGCCAGGCTGACAGTGGCCCCTTCCGGCAGGCCATGTCAGCTGACGTGGGCGAGTCCGTCCGGGAGCGCGGCCCAGCCAACCCGGCCGAAGGGAGATCCTCGGTGAGTACCGAGCAGCGACAGAAGCTCGACGCGATCCTGCGCCAGTCAGCCTTCCCCGCCGGCAGCAGCGTCAGCGAGCAGCGGCGACAGCTCGCGGAGCTGACATCGGCGCAGCCGCTGCCCGCGGACGTGACCGTGACCGCAGCCGCACTGGGCGGCGTCCCGACCGCCGAGATCACCGTCGACGGAATCGAACCCCGCCATGTTGTCCTGTACTTCCATGGCGGCGTGTACGTCCTGGGGGACGCCTTCCAAGCCGCCGGCCTGGCCTCGCAGGTCGCCCGGCGGGCCCGCGCCAGGGTTATCTCCGTCGGCTACCGGCTCGCCCCCGAGCACCCGTATCCGGCGGCGGCCGACGACGCCCTAGCCGCCTACCAGGCCCTCCTGGAGGGCGGCACGGCCCCGTCGGACGTCGCCTTCGCGGGAGAGTCCGCTGGCGGCGGGCTCGCCGTCGCCACGCTGGTCAACGCCCGCGATCACGGGCTGCCCCTGCCGGCCGCGGCCTTCGTCATGTCCCCGTACGCCGACCTCACCCTGGCCGGGACCACCATGGACACCAAGGCCGCGGCCGACCCGCTGCTGAGCCGGGAAAACCTGCAAGCCCGGATCCCCGACTACACCGCCGGACACGACCCCGCGGCCGGACTGATCAGCCCCGTCTTCGCCGACCTGTCCGGGCTGCCGCCCCTGATCATCCAGGCCGGGACGCACGAGGTCCTCCTCGACGACGCCGTCCGCCTCGCCCGGCAAGCCGCTGTCGCCGATGTCGAGGTCACCCTCGATATCACCCCCGGGGTGCCCCACGTCTTCCAGGCCTATTACCCGATCCTCGACGAAGCAGCCGCCGCGCTGGACCGGGCCGGGCAGTTCCTGTCGGCGCATCTGACCCGATCACAGACGACTAGGGAGCCGGAGCGGCTGAGCGAGATACAAGGCATCGGCCGGTTCACGTTCCGCCAGGGGAAGGCCGAGGAGTTCAAGCGCTTGTCCGCGCAATCCATGGACATCGTGCGGGCCAAGGACACCGGAACGCTGCAGTACGAGATCTACTTCAACGACGATCAGTCCGAGTGCGTCGTCCTCGAGCGATACCGGGACTCCGAGGCGGTCATCGAGCACGCCGCTCACGTCGGCCACCTCACGGAGGCGATCTTTGCGACAGGAACGAGTTCCAGCGACCTCCTCGGCGAGCCGAGCGCCGAGCTCACCGCGCTGGTCGCAGGCAGCGGAGTCCGTCTCTTCAGGCCCTTCCTGTCCATGTAGCGACGGGACCTGAGTTCAACGTGAGCGACGCGCTCGACTGGAACGCGAAGACCATCGCGGAGTTCCGAGCGAGCCAGGGCAGGGTCGGCGGGACCTTCGAGGGCGCTCCGCTGGTCTTGGTGCATCACCGCGGCCGCAACAGCGGGCGGGAGTACGTCACCCCGGTGATGTACCTGCCGCACGACACCGACCCGGACATCATCTACGTCTTCGCCACCAAGGCCGGCGCACCCGCCAACCCGGACTGGTACCGCAACCTGACCGCCGCCGGCGACGGCAGCGTCGAACGCGGAACCGAGACGTACGAGGTGACCGTCCGCGAACTGGCCGGCGCCGAACGCGACCGCACCTACGCCGAGCAAGCAGGGCGCTACCCAGGCTTCGCCGAGTACGCACGCCAAACCGCCGGAGTCCGCACCATTCCTGTGCTGGAGCTTAAGCGGGCGTAGTTCCCACCCCTAAGACCGGCCAGCGAGATCCTGGTGACGTCCGAGGAATGCAGCGGTCACCGTGACATCCCGGGCAGCGGCTGCGCCGTCCGGGACCCGCCGGGTCACGCCGGGATGCCGGGGCCGG
>JASHVM010000482.1:0-8357 GCA_030044595.1 Streptosporangiaceae bacterium | reverse complement strand
GGTCGAGGTTGTTCATCAGCATGCGCATCGCGCCTTCTTGCGCCCATCCCTGGCAGGTGAGCTGGGAGCCGCGAGGCGCGCGTACCGGTTCGTGGTTCATCGGCGGCGGTCCTGGTTGCGGTGAATCATGTGCCCATCATTCCCCCCGGGCTCGGGAATGACGCAAGGGGTGGATACGACCCAGTGGAAATCCTGGATGGTTGTTAGGCTCGGCGGCTGTGCGGCGGTTCCTGCGCGCGGCCGCCGGATGCTAGAATCCCTGGGGCGGCGTCAGGCGGCTACCAGTTCGGTAGGCTCGGCGATGACGTCGACCAGGGCGCCGTTGCGCATGACGGTGATCGCGAGCGGGTGGCCGATCGCGTCGGAGAACATCAGCCGCTGCAAGTCCTGGGCGACCGCGACCGGCTTCCCGGCCACGGTGAGCAGCAGGTCCCCGCGGCGCAGTCCCGCCCGGTCGGCGGGGCCGTCGGCCACCACCTCGGCGACGAGCAGACCGGTCTTCCGGCCGAGGCGCTCGCGCCACCCGGCGGGCACCGGGCCCGGCGTCATGGCCAGGCCCAGATAGGCCCGCCGGACCCGGCCGTCGCGTATGAGCGCGGAGATGATCCGCCGGGTGGTGTCGTTCACCGGGACCGCCATGCCCAGCCCGACGCCGGCCACGGCGGTGTTGATGCCGACCACGCGCGCGTCCGCGTCGGCTAGCGCTCCGCCCGAGTTGCCCGGGTTGAGCGCGGCGTCGGTCTGGATGACATCCTCGATGACGCGGCCGCGGGCGGGCAGCGACCGGCCGAGCGCGCTGACCACGCCGGCGGTTACCGAGCCAGCCAGACCGAGCGGGTTACCGACGGCCACCACGAGCTGCCCGACCACCAGCTTGTCGGCCTCGCCGAGCTCGGCGGGCTCCGGCGTGGTGCCGTTAGCGCGCAGGACGGCCAGATCGGATAGCGGGTCCGCGCCCACGACCCGGAACGGAACCGACGTGCCGTCGGAAAACGCGGCGGTACCGCCGCTCGCCCCGGCCACCACGTGCGCGTTGGTGAGCAGGAAACCGTCGCCGGTGAAGACGACGGCCGAGCCGAGGCTCTCCCCCGGCCCTCCCCTGCGGGGCACGCGCAAGCTCGCGACCTTCGGCGTCAGCCGTTCGGCTACGCCGGAGACGATCTGCGAGTAGGCGTCCAGCGGGTGACTACCCTCCATCAGATCTCCCGGTCCTCCACCTCTTGATTACAGCATTACAGTGCAACCAAGAATTAGGAAGGCTGCTTACCCCGAGCCGTTCCGCCTGAAGCTGAATCGCGCTTGCGCGGATGCCTTGGCCCTCCCGGGCCGGTCACTACGGCCAGGCATGGCCGGCTGGCCCGGCTATTTCGCCGGGCGGCACTCGACCACGAAACGGCCGGAGGCCTGGGTGCCCGCGGCGAGGACCTCGAGGCCGGCGCGCCGCGCCAGCTCGGCGAACTGCGTGAGCGTGCTGGTCTTCCCGCCCGCGACGAGCATGTCGATGCCCAGGGACCGTGGCGCTGCGTCGGGCGAGACCCCGCCGAGGACGACGATCCTGCCCGGGGGCCGGGCAGTTCCGGCAGCCTCGGCGCAGCGGCGGAGGATGGCCACTGTGGGTTCGTCCGGCCAGTCGTTCAGCACGCTCTTCAGCAGGTACACGTCGGCCCCCGCGGGCAGCGGGTCGAAAAAGCTCCGTCCTTCGAGCGTTACCCGGCTGGCCACTCCGGCGCCTTCCATGACCCCGGCGGCCCGGGCGACCGTGCCCGGCAGGTCCACGAGGGTCCCCCGCACGTGGGTGTGGCGGCGCAGCAGCGACGCCAGCATCGCCCCGGTTCCGCCCCCGACGTCCACGATCGTGCGGACCGGCGTCCATCCGCCGGTCAGCTCGACGTCGAAGTCTGGCACGCCGTGCCCGGCTGGTCCCATGAGCGCGTCGAAGTCCGCCGCGACCTCCGGGTTCGCGGCCAGATCCTCCCAGAAGGGCCGCCCGAACACCTTCTGGTAAGCCGGCTGGCCGGTGCGGACGTAGTCCAGGAGCGTCCCCCACGTGCGGGCCATCCTTCCGCCTATGCCCTCCAGGTCGAGGAAGCGCCGCGCCGCGAGCTGCTCGGCGGCCGGGTTACAGGAGAACCGCCCGGGCGATTCCTCCGCGAACACCCCCTTGGCTACGAGGTAGCCGAGCACGGCGTGCAGGGCATCCCGGTCGCATTCCGCCGCGGCGGCCAGGTCGGCGATGTCGTGGTGGCCCGCGGCGATGTGGTCGGGAATGCGCAAGGTGGCGACCACCATCAGGCACCAGGGCGTGGTCAGGTCCAGCATCCGCTCGAGGTCCACGCCGTCGCCGCCCATGCCTGCCTCAGTCATGAGTCCGATCCTGCCATCACCGGCGATCTTGTTTCGCTTGCGTGGCTGAAGCCACAATGTGCTGGTGATTCATCTGCGTGTGGTGAGCCCGCCCGATGTCACCGACACCCTCATGCCGATGCTCCGCGCCGAGCCCGCGGTGCTGAACCTGACGGTGCTCCCCGGGGTGGTCAGCAACCCAGACGGCGACGCCGTGCAGTTCGACGTGGTGCACAGCGCGGCCAACGACGTGATCGGACGGCTGCGCGCCCTCGGAGTGGAGCAGCGGGGATCGATCGTGCTGGAGAACGTCAATACGTCGATCTCCGTTCTCGCCGACCGGGTCACGGCGCGCCGGGGGCGGTTCGAGCAGTTCACGCCCGTCTGGCCCGAGATCGAGGCCCGGATCAAGACGGACGGGACCTTTCCGCCGAGCTGGTTCGGGCTGCTGGTCATCGCCGGGCTGATCGGAGCCGTGGGCATCCTGACCAACTCCCAGATCCTCATCGTCGGCGCGATGGTGGTCGGCCCGGAATACGGCGCCATCCTCAGCCTGGCGTTTGGCCTGACCCGCCGCGATTACTCGCCGGTGCGGCAGAGCGCCAGCGCGCTGGTGATCGGCTTCACCCTGGCCGTGGTCGGGGCGCTGCTGCTGGCCCTGATAGTCCGCGGGACCGGACTGACGCCCAGGGCCTACACCCTCGGCGTCCGCCCGGTCTCGAACCTGATCAACACCCCGGACTGGTTCTCGTTCATCGTCGCCGCCCTGGCCGGGGTGGTCGGCGTGGTCTCACTGACCGAGGCGCGGTCGAGCACCCTGATCGGCGTGTTCATCTCGGTCACCACCATCCCGGCGGCATCGGACGTCGGCGTGTCAGTGGCTTTCGGCGGATGGCACGAGGCGTGGGGCTCGGCTCTGCAGCTCTTGCTCAACGTCACGGTCCTGACCGCCGTGGCTGTCGTCGGGCTTCCGGCGCAGCGGCGCATATGGCATCGGGTCGCCCGCCGGGCCGCCACGTCGTCACCGGCCGGCAACGCATAGGCGCCCGCATGTATCCGCTGGCCGCCACCGGTGCATCAAGCACGCTCCCTGATTGGGTTTACCTGGTGGTCTTCGCTGCCGCGGCAGCCGGGTACATGGGCGTCCCGTTCATCGCGACGGCGGTCATCGGAACCGCTGCCGTCCTGGCCAGCCAGGGCGAGCTCAACATCGCGGCGGTGCTGGTGGTCGCGGCGATCGGCTGCGAGATCGGCGGTCTCGGCGGGTTCAGGATCGGCTACCGCTGGGGCCGGCAGCTTCTGGAACGTCCGGGACCGGCCCTGGCTCAGCGGAAGAAGGCTCTGGCCAAAGGCGAGCAGGTGTACCAGAAGTGGGGACGGGCAGCGGTTTTCGTGACGCCTTCGATCGTGTCGGGTGCGTTGGCGATGAAGTTCCGCCAGTTCGTCGTCTGGAACTTTCTGGCCGGCACCGCGTTCGTCCTGGCCGTTGGTCCCGCCGCCTACGGCGTCGGCCAGGTCTCCACCGGCCATCACGACGCGGCGAGCGTGGGCATGCTCATCGGAGGGGTCGCGGTCGGCGCCGTGTGCGTCATCCTGGCCGTGCGCCACCGCCGGCATAAGGCACGCCGACCCGATGCCGGCACACCGGCCGAGCCGACCGACCCCGCCATCCGCAGCAGCCCGTGAGATCAGCGGTTCGCCCGGCCCGGGTCACCGGGCGGGAGCGCCTGCCAGGTGCCTTGATCCGGGTCGTATTCCTCCCGCTCGAACAGGAGCATGTCGTCGCCGAGCAGGATCAGCGAATAGGGGCTGGGACCGCTGCCGACGACGTGACCATGATTGTGCACGTCCCCGGGCGGGACCAGCGTCGCCACGTCGCCGCGCACCATGGCGCGCTCGTCGGCCAGGTGCAGCTCGGCCCGGCCGTGGTCACGGCGGACAGCGTCCCACCGCTGGTGGGTCTCCACCCCGCGGACCGGAGCGATACCGACCCAGCACCGGTGGGAGTGGGTGTAGCCCATCACTCCCTCCGGCCGGTGGACGAGCACCAGCCGGGGACCTCGGTCCGGCTTGATCAGCCACCGGTCGCCAGGCGCGGCGACGGGGATCTGGTCGATCAGCGGGGCGAAGAACTCCTCGTCGGCGGCCAATTCCACCAGGAGCCGCCCGACCTCATTCATGTCCGGGACGCCACCGGAGCGCTGCTCATCCAGCCCGGCCAGGAAGCGGCGGAGCGGGCTGGGCAAGGCACCGGTACTCACGTGGCCACTCTAACCCTGGCCCGCACGCAGTAGCCCGGTACGGGAGACCGCTGGCCGTTCGGAAAAAATGAAAGCGAGAGGTCGGTCCGGGGTCCGTGCGGCGGCCGGTCACCGACTACGGGCGGCGGCCAGCTCGGCGCGGAAGCGCTCGTAGTCGGCGAGTTCGCGGCCGGTCGGAACGAGGACCAGGTCCCTGGCGACGGCGGCGATCCGGGCGGTGATGGCGCGAGTAGTCACTTCACGCTCGCGGTCTGCCGCCAGCACCACCATGTTCCGGCACCACGATGCGATCAGCCAGCCCAGCAGCAACAGCGCGGCCACCATGACACCGAGCCAGGGCGCCAGGGATAGGTCGTTGACCGGTGACGACGACTTGTTCGTCCCGTGCAGCCCGAGGATCAGCGCGATCCACACCAGGCCGGCCAGCGCGAGCAGCGTCAGCAGCCACTGCGCCAGCGCGGCCAGGCGCCACCATCCGGTTACCTTGTCCCGGGCCGACAGTCCCTGCGCCACGGCCGCGCCCAAGGCGGCCTGGGCCTCGTTGGCCCTGGACCGGGCGGCCGCGCGCACGGTCCGCGACCAGGGCTCGGGCAGCGAACCGCCGACGTCGTCGGCGAATACGGTGATCGCGTTGTCGATATCGGATCGCTGCGCTTGCGGCGCATCGCCGACCTCGCCCGCCAGCACCTTGCGCGCCGACGCCGTGCCCTGGCCTCGCAGACGCGCCACCAGCCACGCGGGCGGCCAGCTGATGTAACCCGCGGCCGTCTGCTCACGGGCGCTAGTCAGCGTTTCCGTGGCGGCGGCCACTCCGGCAGCCTTCGCAAAGGCGGTGGTCAGGACGGTAGCCGGAGCCGAGGGGACGTACATCGCGGGATCGGGAGCGGACAGCCCGGCTTCTTTTCCGTCCGGCGTCGCGTCTTCCCACGGCGGACGTGCCGTGGATGCCGGCACGGCGGGCGCGGCGTTCGTCTGCCAGGGCTGCCAGTCCCCCGCGCCGCCCGTCCGGCCGTTCGCCGGACCGTCAGGGCTGATTGCGGCTTTCGGACTCACGTCCTGCCATGGAGGGCTGGACGCCTGCGGCACGCCGTCGGGCATTCCGGAGTGGTCGTTCGGGCTCCAGCGGTCCTGCTCCCACGGTGGCGGGGCCGACGGCCAGGGCGAGGCCGGCCCGGATCCGGCCTCGGCGTCACCGATCGCCCCGGAGGCCGCGGCGGTATCGGCCCCCGCGGCGGCCAGGACAGCTGACCGCTGCGGCATCGCTGCCCCCGGCACGCCTGGCAGCTGCGGCATCTCCGCCTCCGGCGGCAGCCAGCCCGGCGCCGAATCCCCGGCGTAGACGGTGAATCGCTCCAGCAAGGCATCGATATCCGCCGTGATCCTGTCGGTCGCTGCCCGCCTGATGGCTGCCGTCCGGGCGAGCGCGCGGCGCAGGTCATCAAGGCCGGCTCCGGTGGTCGCGGAGGTCACGAGTACGTGGGTCTCGGTCAGTCCCTCCGCGTCAAGCAGCCGGCGCAGGTCGGCCTGGCAATCGGCGGCCTGCTGGGGGGTGAGCGTATCGGCCTGGTTGAGCACCACCGTGGTCACGGCCGCGTGACCGGCGAGCGGTATCAGGTAGCGCCGGTGCACGGACGCGTCCGCGTATTTCAGCGGGTCAAGCACCCAGACCAGCATGTCCGCCAGCTTGACCAGCCGGTCGACCATCGCCGCCGAGCCGGTGACCACCGAGTCGTGATCGGGCAGGTCGAGCAGGAGCAGGCCGGTCAGCGACGCTTCGCCGTCGTCCAGCGCGCTCGCCCGGGCGTAGCGGTGCCGCCGCTGCACGCCGAGCCAGTCCAGCAGCGGCGCGGCCCCCTCCATCCCCCACACGCACGCGTGCAAGTGCTTGGTGGTCGGGCGCATCACGCCGGGCGGCGAGAAGTTCGCCCCGGCCAAGGCGTTGAACAAGGAGGACTTGCCGCTGCCGGTGCCGCCGGTCAGCGCCACCACCGTGTGCGAGGCGGACATGCGCATTCGCTCGCCTGATCTGCGCAGGAGTGCTTCCGCGTCGGAGATGAGTTCCTGGCTGAACCCGTCGGATCCGGTCCTTCCGGCGCCGATACGGGTCAGTTCGGTGAGCGAGGCGAGCCTGCCGGGCAAGCTCGAATACTGCAGCCCGGTCACCCCGATCGTGTTTGTTGTCACCTGACCGCCTCGAGCGAGTATTCCGCCTGGTACAGCCGGATCGCCGCTACGTCGTCGCACGGTCCGGCCGCGTCGAGCACCTCGATGAACCTGACCATTTCCTCTTCCAGGAGCAGCCGGACCCGGTCCTGCAGGTCCGCGCGAGCCCTGGTGAGGATCGCGGCCAGCAATCCCGGGCCGAACACGGAGGTCAGCAGCTGCCGCGGCTCGGCGTAGATGCTGGCGCCCTCAGAATCCGCGGCTAGAGCGTCCGCGCCCGGTGCGTCTTCGCCGAGCATCGCCACCAGCACCACCAGGCCGAGCGCCTCGTCGTCGAAGGAGATCCGCCTGGCCGCGGGCCGGAGGTCCTCGGCTTCTACCAGCCGGGTCAGGTGGTCTTGCCAGGCGCCGACCGCGCGCTCGGCTCGCAGCGACAGGTCCGGCGCGGACCGGCTGAAGGCCGCGGCCTGGGTCGCGTCCGCCGCGTTTTCGCTCGCGCCGGCGCCGAAGACGGATTCGAAGACCTGCTTGGCACGTTCGCTGCGGACCCGCTCCGCAGCGGCGTCCACCAAGAGCACGGCACCGGCGGGATCGCCGCGCCAGTTGCCGTCCAGATGCTCGGCGGCGCGGTCCGCGATGGAGACGATGAACGACGCGAGCGCCGAACGCAGCGACGCGTTGAGCGCTGCGGGGCGCGACGGTCCCCGGCGTGCGCGCTTGCCCTTCTTGCTGCCTTTGCCGCCGGTCTTGGCGGCCTTTCCGCCGCGGCGCGGCCGCAGGTCGCTGCCGACCATGCAATCTTGCCAGCGCGCGAGCACCTCGCCGCGGAGCAGCGTGCCGTTCTTCATGCCCGCGCTCGCCTCGGCGAAGGCGCGCTCGTATGCAGCCCTGGCGGCGTGGCGCAGCTTCGCGCTGAGCACGACCTGGGCCTCGACGTGCGCGGCCACGGCCGGAACCCGGGACTTGAACGTGTCGAGCACGCCCGACATGGTTTGGGAGAGTACTGCGACCCTGCGGTCGGCCCGTGCGGCGGTATCAGCGAGCCAGTCACGAACGGGCTGATAAGCATCGGGCGGCAGCATCCCGTCGATGAGCGGGGTCTCGAGGATCACGAAACGGTTCTCGGCCGCGATCCCGTTCGCTTCGAGCATGGCCGTGAAGTGCGTCACGAGCTCGGCCCGGTAGGTCTGCGGGATGCGGGACAAGACGATGCCGAGCGACGCCTTGCGGTCCCGTGCGTGCTGGAGGATCTCCCAGACCGGGCTGTCCGCGTATCGGCTGGCGCTGGTCATGAACAGCCAGAGGTCCGACGCGTCGAGGAACTGGTAAGCGAACTCGTGGTGGGCCTGTACCACGGAGTCGATGTCCGGCGTGTCCAGCAGCGCGATGCCCCTCGGCATGCCCTCGCTCGCGGCTAGAACGAGCAGGCCGTCCCGGCCCGGCCGAGCCAGCCCCTCCTGCCTGACCCGGGGCAGCGTGGGCAGGAAGTTGTTCTCGGCGAACCATTCGAGGTCGTCCGGGTGGCAGGCCAGGACCGGGCTGTTGGTCGTCGGGCGGCGGACGCCGGTCACGCTGACGCGGGCGCCGACG
>JASHVM010000481.1:0-6299 GCA_030044595.1 Streptosporangiaceae bacterium | reverse complement strand
CCCCGAGCAGGGCAATAACGGCACGGCGTGGCACACCTACGGCGTGCAGTGGACGCCGACCACGATCACCTACACGATCGACGGCCAGGTCTGGGGCAGCGTGTCCAGCAGCTCGCTGAGCTCCCCGGCCCAGTGGCCCGACATTCCGATGAACCTGACCCTGCAGTCGCAGAACCAGGCCTCGGCCCAGCCCAACGGGACCATCGAGACCATGACCGTCGCCTGGGTGGCCGAGTACGCGATGAACAACTGACTTCGCCGAGCTGATTTGACCTTAGGGCTTTATCAAATGACCATCCGCAACAGGGCTAGTTTGCCCGGTCTCGCCGTCCCGGGTGATTTACACGATCGCCCGGAAGCCTGCACCTTCCGAGCCGCAGCGCGATAATTAGCCCGGCGCCCGCTCGCTTCGCCATGTGGGGAAAGTCACGATTTGCGTGTTTCCTGCCTGGGCTGGGCAGGCAGCGGCCCGGTGTGCATAAGGTGTAGTTTCCGTGCCCGGAAGGTGTGCCCCCGGCCGGCCGGCTCATGGCTGGAATGCTTGCATGGACACAGTGAGCGATGAGGGATGACGGTGAGCGGTCAGGCGGAGACGATGACGACGATACCGCTGGTGGACGTGCGGGCTGCGCACGCTCAGGTAGCGGCGGAAATCCAGGCGGGCTTCGAGGAGGTCATGGGCACCGCCGCCTTCATCAACGGCGAGGTGGTGGCGGCTTTCGAGCGAGAGTACGCAGCTTTCACGGCCGTCGCGCACTGCGTTGGGGTGGCCAACGGAACCGACGCGCTCGAGCTGGCCCTGCGCGCGGCCGAGGTGCCCGCCGGGGCCGAGGTGATCATGCCCGCGAATACCTTCGTCGCGACCGCGGAAGCCGTCATCCGCGCTGGCGCCCGTCCGGCGTTCATCGACGTGGATCCCGATTACCTGCTGCTCGATCCAGGATGCCTGCAGGCGGCCTTGAACCAGCAGACCGGGGCCGTGATCCCCGTGCATCTGTTCGGCCAGATGGCGCCGATGGCCGCCATTGCCGACGTCGTCGCCCAGCGCGGGACCGTGATCATCGAAGACGCCGCCCAGGCACATGGCGCAACCCAGGACGGCCGGTCGGCCGGTTCGTTCGGCTTGCTGGCCGGGGTGAGTTTCTACCCCGGCAAGAATCTCGGCGCCTACGGCGACGCCGGGGCGGTGCTGACCGATTCATCCGAGCACGCACGGCGGATTCGCCTGCTCGGCGACCATGGATCCGAGCGTCGCTACGAGCACCTCACTATCGGGTTCAATTCCCGGCTCGACACCCTGCAGGCGGTGGTGCTGCGGGCTAAGCTTCGCGGACTCGCGGCCGGCAACCAGGCGAGGCGGCGGGCGGCGGGCCGTTATGACGAGTTGCTCGCCGACCTGGCGGAGGCCATCCTGCCCCGGACTGCGCCCGGCAATGAGCACGTCTGGCATCTTTATACGATCAGGGTCCCGCACCGGGACGAAGTCCTGCGCCGTCTGCACGACGACGGAATTGGCGCCGGGATCCACTACCCGGTGCCCGTTCACCTGCAGCCAGCGTTCCGGCACCTCGGCTACGGGCCCGGCGACTTCCCGGTCGCCGAGGCCGCCGCGGGGCAGTTGCTGTCGCTGCCGCTCTACCCGCAGATCACCCGAGAGCAGCAGGTCAGGGTGGCCGACGCCGTCCGGCGCGCGCTCATGTAGCTGGGCTTGGGCGCCGGAACTGGCTAGATCAGACCTTGTCCGGTCGGCGATACTCGCCGTTGCCTTGTGCCCGCTGGAACGGGTACGCCTCGCGCCCGTTTACCGGACGCCGCTCGGGTCCTTGCTGGTGCCGGTCTGTTGCGGGCTCTTGCTGATGCCTGCCCGATGAGGAGTTCCCGCCCTGCCCTGTGGCCCGGTGACGGCCTACGTAGCCCCGGCGGCTGGAGGGCCGGTCCGAGCGGGCGGGAGCGGGGGAATCCGGCGCTGCGGCCTGCCGCGGTGCACTGGTCGGCCGTGCTATCGCACCAGGGCGCCGCCGGAGGGCGCCCAGGACCGTAGGAAGGCGCACGACTGCTATGAAAGTATCGGCCACGATGCACGCGACGCCTACCCCGTTGAGTCCGAGCCGCCCGAACAACAGCCAGCAGCCGCCGAGGACGAGAACGGAATTAGCGAGCTGAGTCAGCGTCGCACGAATGGGCTTGCGAGCGATACGGTCGAGCGAGAAAGCGATGGTCGAGATGCAGAAGGGAAGGAGGGTCAGGGCCAGCAGCTGGAAGAGCACGACCGTGCTGGCGACGTAGCTGCCCCCGTAAATCCTCAGGATGAGCGGTGCTCCGAATACCAATACAATCGTCGCCGGTATCATGACAAGCGCGCACCTCTTAAGCGCGCCGAGGGTGAGTTCTTGCAGCCGGTCAGGTGCCGCGGAGGCTTCGACGAGCAGGCCGGTCGAAAAACTTATTCCCAGGGCTGCCACGCCGGACGTAATCAAGCTGGCGATGTAGAAGCTGGCCGTAGCTGCGGGTCCGAGGACGGTTATTACCAGCAGCGGGAGTGCGTTCGCGGTGACCTGACTGCAGATCACGCCCAGATAGTCGACGGAGGCAAAACGCGCGAAGTGGCGAACCCGCATCCCCGGGACCGTGTCGCGCGGGTCGCGGTCCTTGAGGTACCGGAAGATCATCCAGTTAATGATCGGGATCAGAAAGATCAGCGGGCTCATCCAGGACACGAGGATGTCTGTCGAGCGGAGCAGCTCTACTCCTACCACCAGCAGGGCCAGCTTCGCCAAGGCGTAGATCACATTTTCTACCGGGACGACAACGGCATGCTGGAGACCGACAAGCGCCGTATCCTGCAGGGTAAATATCTCCCAGACGACAACTGACACTACGAAGAGGACGGCAAGAAAGGCCGAACCGCCCAGGAAATGCCATTCGGAGCTGAGTCTGGGCAGGACGGTGACAAATATCACGCTCCCGGCCAGAGCCGTCAGCGAAGTCGCCAGATAGCTGAATATGATCAGGCGTCCCGCCGATATCGCCCCCATCTGAGGCAGGAACCGCATCAGCGTGTTGCCCAGATTGAGCTGGGAGAGGGTGGCCACGAGCATCAGCCCGGAGATCAGTGCCGTGGCGCGGCCCAGGGCCTCGGGACTGAACAGGCGGGCCGCGACAGCCCAGTAAGCCGCGCCGATGAGGTTTGTCCCTAGCGTGTTCGCGACCAGGGCGTAACTGCCGCGGTAAGCGGGGTCGCGCAGCGCTGAGAAAACGCGGGCGACCGGGTTCAGGGCTTCAGGGACCGGCGCAGGGCGAGGAGTCTGGGGCTCTGGGCCAGGCATGATGGGACCCCCGTCGGCGCCCGGCAAGGGGATCGTGAGCCTGTCGTCGACCCAGTAGTCGTAGGTGCCGGCAGGCTGCATGGGTTTCCCAGTAGCCCTAGGCGGTCCCGACTTCACACCGTCAGGGTAACCGGACTTCCACGGCAGGTAGAGAAGAGCGGACCTGATCGATTCGGTTCTGGCTGGTCATGGGGCTTTCACTTGCCGAAGACACCAGCTGCCGGATTGGCGTAATCTGCTTTCGCGGCACGACGCCACCCGGGGAACGACCGCTCAGCAGGAAAATCGGCCAATGTCAACATTTCACCGGGTCCGCGCGTCTAACATGCGTAGGACGCCAGGCCAAACGGGACCTGAGGGGCCGTTCCCGCTGAGTTTGAGCGGGAGTGTGCCGAGTTGCTGTCGGCCCGCAGGTGGCCGGGTGAAGATTACGACGGCGCAGCTTGACGACGCCGTAACCATGCGGGAGTGCCATGATTTCTGAGCGCGACGTCAGCCCGATTGGCATCGCGGTGGTGGGCGCGGGCTACTGGGGGCCGAACCTGGTGCGGAACTTCGCCGGCTCGTCGCAGTATCGCCTTGCCTGGCTGTGCGACATCGACAAGTCCCGCGCGGTCCAGGTGCTCGGGCCGTATTCGACCGTCGGCGCGACCGATGACCTGGGCGTCGTGCTGGCCGATGAGCGGGTCGACGCCGTCGCCATCGCGACTCCGGCTGCCACCCACCGGGACATAGCGCTCGCGGCTATGCGCGCTGGCAAGCACGTGCTCATCGAGAAGCCGCTGGCCGCCACCTACGCCGACGGGCTCCGCCTGGTCGAGGAGGCGGATCGCGCTGGCCTGGTGCTCATGTGCGATCACACCTTCTGCTACACCCCGGCCGTTCGCAAGATCCGGGAGCTGGTGCACTCGGGCGAGATCGGCGACCTGCACTACTTCGACTCGGTGCGGATCAACCTGGGCCTGGTGCAGCCCGACATCGACGTACTGTGGGATCTTGCCCCACATGACATCTCCATCCTGACGTCAATCCTTCCTCCGGGGGTCGAGCCGCTGTCGGTCGCGACCCACGGGGCGGACCCGATCGGTGCCGGCCGGTCCTGCGTCGCCTTCGTGACAATTCAGCTGACGGGCGGGGCGATCGCTCATTTTCACGTCAACTGGCTGTCGCCCACCAAGGTCCGGACCACGATGATCGGCGGATCCAAGCGGGCCTTGCTGTGGGATGACCTCAATCCGCTGCAGCGGGTAACCGTCTTCGACCGAGGCGTGGACCTGGTGCCAGCGCAGGAGGCCGGGGCCGAGGACCGCCAGAAGGCGTCCGTCTTGTACCGGACCGGTGACCTCGTGTCGCCGGCGCTCAATGATTGCGAGGCACTGGCCAGCATGGTCGAGGAGTTCGCGGACTGCATCCGCACCGGCCGCGCGTCACTCACCGACGGGCGCTCCGGCCTGCGTGTCCTTGACATCCTCGAGGCGGCGTCGCGCAGCATCGCGCTGCAGGGAGCCCCGGTGGCGCTGCGCGGAATCCAGCCGGATCGGGTTGCGTCAGCTCCCGCGGTGTTCGGCGGGAGGAGTGCGAAGTGAGCCGCGTCGACGTCGTCGTCCCGTGCTATAACTTCGGCAGATTCCTCGGTGACTGCGTGGCCGGCGCTCTCGACGACCAGCCCGGCACCGACGTCCGGGTCCTGATCATCGACGACGCGTCCCAGGACGACAGCGCGGAGATCGCGCAGAAGCTCGCGGCCGCCGACGACCGGGTCAGCGTGATCGTCCATCCCGTCAACCGGGGCCATATCGCCACGTTCAACGAGGGCGTGCTCGACTGGGCGGACGCAGATTACTGCGTGCTGATCTCCGCCGACGACAAGCTCACCCCCGGAGCGCTGCGCCGGGCCGCCGACCTCATGGACGCGCGGCCCGAGGTGGGCTTCGTCTACGGCGGCGTGGTGGGCTTCCACGACGGCGAGGAGCTGCCGCCCGCCCGGACGACGCCCTCCCGCCACCCGAAGACCTGGTCCGGCCACCAATGGCTCGAGCAGCGCTTCAAGGAGGCGCATACCTGCGTCTTCTCGCCCGAGGTGGTCATGAGGACCTCCGTTGTGCACCGCGTGGGCGGCTTCAACCCGGATCTGTACCACACATCGGACGTCGAGATATGGATGAAGCTGGCCACGTTCGCGGATGTCGGATACGTCTTCGCGGACCAGGCGTACAAACGCGAGCACACCGAGCAGATGTCGGGCGTGGTCGACGACCTGCTGCACCTCGAGCAGCGGCGGGTCGCGTATGAGGCCGTCCTGAAGCGCTACGGCGACGTGCTGCCCGACGCGGCCAGGCTTTCCGATATGGTTCACCGCGAGCTGGCGAAGGAGGCTTTCTGGGTCGCCGCCCGCGCGTATGACCAGGGCCAGACGGCCACGGTGCCGGTGAAGGACCTGGAGGCGTTCGCGTTCGACTGCTGGCCCGACGCGGCCAGCCTGGGCACCTACCGCAGCCTCCAGTGGCGCCGCCGGGTCGGGCCCGCCATCATGCCGTACCTGCGGCCGCTGGTCTGGCCGCGGCTGCTGGCGCGCCAGGTGCTCGAGTCCAGGCGCCAGCTCAGGGACAGGTGGACCTAGGCCCGGACGGACATAGAGATGCTGGAGTGTCATGATTTCTGAGCACGACGTCAGCCCGACTGGCATCGCGGCGGCGGGCGCCTGGGTCGCGTCGCAGGTCGGCGCGCTAGCTGGCCAGGGAAGCGGGACATGAGCCGGGTCGACGTCGTCATCCCCTGTTACAACTACGGCAAGTTCCTCGGCGACTGCGTGGCCGGCGCTCTGGACGACCAGCCCGGCATCGATGTCCGGGTCCTGATCATCGATGACGCCTCCACGGACGACAGCGCGGACATCGCCGAGAAACTGGCTGCCCCGGACGACCGGATCGAGGTGCGAGTACACGAGGCGAACCGGGGCCACATAGCCACCTT
>JASHVM010000480.1:0-11248 GCA_030044595.1 Streptosporangiaceae bacterium | reverse complement strand
GCCGACGCCGCCGCCGAGGAGGCGCGCCAGCTGGCCCGGGATCTGATCATCCAGCCGGACGCGATCGCGGTGATCATCCGCGACGAGGACGGCAGCTATCACGTCCACACCAACCATCACGCGGTCGGCGCCGGGGCGACCTGGGGCATGTTCTGGGGGTTCCTGTTCGGCTTGCTGTTCTTCATCCCGGTCTTCGGGCTCGCCATCGGCGCCGGGATGGGCGCCCTGATGGGCAAGCTGGCCAAGACCAGCATCGACAAGCAGTTCCAAGACCAGGTGCGGGGTATGCTCCAGCCCGGCACGTCGGCGCTGTTCTTGATGCTGGAGAAGGTGACCCCGGACAAGGCCGTGGAGGCGATGTCGAAGTACGGCGGCACCGTGCTGAAGACCTCGTTGTCCAAGGACGACGAGAAGGAGCTCCAGGACGCCCTGCACGGAGGCGAGACGGCCACCCAGTAGCCGGCTTGCCCGCGGCCGCGACGCGGTCGCGCCAACGGGCCTACGCCACCTGCCGGCGTCAGGTCTTACGCGCGCGGCGGGCCTTGGTCCGGACCTGCACTCCGTGCCCGAACCACGCGATCACGGCGAGCAGGATGCCCAGGACCGCGGCCAGCAACAACGCGATCCCGAGCGGCAGGTGCCCGTGGGCGCCCAGGTAGCTGATGTCCACCCGCTGGCTGTTTTCCAGGATGAAGATCAGCAAGAGCAGCAGGACGACGGCGAACAGCGCCGTGGTCACCCACATGGCGCTGATCCGCCCGTGTTGCGTCGGCTGCTGCGCTGGCGGCTGCGTTGGTGCGCCCGCTTCGGATGGACGCTGTCCGGTATCCCCGCCATGGGACGGTGCCGTCATGACCGCTCACGCCCCTTCGTCCTGTTGATCCGCTTCCAGATTCCGCTCACGCTGTCGTGGGCGTCGCCGGCCTTACCAGGGGTGATTCCCGCCTTAACGCTGCGCAATCGCCGTGGGCAGGCGATCCGCGGCTGGCGGGCTGGGCTCTGGTGCCCGGATCGGCGTGGCCGTGGCGCCGGTCCGGGCGGGCTGGGCCGGGACGGCCGGCGCTTCGCGCTGGAGCAGCTTGAGGGCGATAGCGGGGAAGAGCGCGGCGGACAGCAGCCCGGCGGCGAGCAGCGAAGCTCCCGTGGTGCGGCTGATCTGCCCGGCGGCGGTGCCGATCTGGGTCGCCACGATGACGAAGGTCAGCGAGGTGGCCTGCATGAGCCCGGCCACCGCCGCGCGTCGCTTGCCGAACCGGCGAGCGTACAGGATGGCGGGGACTCCGCGGACCACCAGCAGAGCGGCCAGGAACAGGGGGATCGCGGCCATCGCCGCGCGGTCGCTGACCAGCGCCCGCGCGTCGAACTGGACGCCGGTGGTGATGAAGAAGATCGGGACCAGGAACCCGAACCCGATACCCTCCAGCTTGGTCTGGAACTGCGGGTGCGGGGTCCGCCCGGTCAGGTCGATCGTCCGCACCAGCAGCCCGGCGGCGAACGCGCCGAGGATGGAGGCGAAGCCGAGCCTGTTGGCCAGCACGGCGAACGCGAGGGCCAGCGTCAGCGCGGCGCGGACGCGCAGCTGGGCGCTGCGGTCTTCTAGCCGGTCGAGCATCCGGTCCAGGGCGGCCAGATTCCGCACCCGGCCGAGGGCCAGTCCGACGACCGCGATCAGGGCGAGGAATATCGCCAGGGAAGTCAGCCGCTCGGCTGACGTCGTCGACGTGGCCGAGAACAACAGGGACAGCATCATGATCGTGGCCACTTCGGCCAGCGCTGCGGCGGTCATCACCAGCTGCCCGAACGGCGTGCGCTCTTGGCCCGCGTCCTTGAGCAGCGGCAGCAGCAGCCCAGCCGAGGTGGAGGTCAGTACCACCGTCAAGAAGACCGGTTTCGCGCCCGCGCCGGCCAGGCTCAGCGCCAAGCCGCAGCCCAGGCCGAGCAGCACCGAGCCGCCGAACGCCCAGCCGGCCAGCCGTCCCAGCGGCCCCCGCAGGCTCTCCACGTCGATCTCCAGGCCGGCCAGGAACAGCAGCATGCCCAGGCCGAGATCGCTGAGCACCTGAATGGAAACGTTGACGTGCACCCAGCCGAGCACCGCGGGCCCGATCAGTATGCCGGCGACGACTTCCAGGACGGCATCGGGGACGGGCAGCCGTGGCACCAGCGCGTGCACCACCGGGACGGCCACCGCCACCAGAGCGATGATCAGTACTCCGCTAAACGTGACGGCTGGCATGAGCGAACTCCCTCGGCTGGGTGATGCCGTGGCTGATCACGGGCTGTTGGTAGGAGCTGACCACGACGAGGCGGTCGCCCTCGGCGAGTCGGCGCGCTTCGGGGTGGTCGGCCGGCAGCAGGTCGTCCCCCCGTGCGAGCGCGATGACCATGCCCTCCGCATCCCGGGCCGGCCTGCCCACCTCGGCGACGGCGACCGGTCGCTCCACCAGGTCGAGACCGCGGCCCCGACCCAGGAGGTCGACGATCACCCGCCCGGTGGCGGGACGCACCGCGGAGATGGCCAGCAGCTGCCCGGCGGCGCCCGAGGAGACCACCACCTGGTCGGCGCCGCTCAACCGCAGCAGGTCCTGGTTCTCTTCCTCGCGGACCGCGGCCACGATCGTGATACAGGAGTTGAGCTGGCGGGCGGTGAGAGCGATCAGCACCGCGGTGTCGTCGCGGTTCACCGCGATGATCACCTGGCGCGCGGCGCCGATCTCGGCGTGACCGAGCACCTCTCGCCTGGTCGCGTCCCCGGCGACCGCGACCAGCCCGGCCGCGTTGGCGTCCCCGATCGCTTCGGTCAGCAGATCCACGACCACGATGGACTCTGCTGCCGCCCCGGACTCACGCAACGTCCTGACGGCACTTCGGCCCTTCGTCCCGTAACCGATGACAATCGTCTGACCAGCCACTCTCGACCTCCACCGGCTAATTCGCCAATTCGCGCGGGTTTGTTCGGTCAGCACCTGCAAGGTGGTGCCGACCAGGATGATGAGGAACACCAGCCGCATCGGCGTGATCACTACCGTGTTGACCAGCCGCGCCTCCGTCGTGACCGGGACGATGTCGCCGTACCCGATGGTCGACAGCGTCACGGTCGCGTAGTAGACGCTGCCGAGAGCCGATAGCGGTCTCCCCGGGTGGGCGGTGTCCCGGTAGCCGTGACGGCCCAGATAGACGATCGTTGACGACAGGGCCAGCAGGCCCACAGCCAGCAATATGCGTTTCGCCACGGCCGCCAGCGGCGACCCCGGCCGCGACGGGAAGGACAGCACACCCCCGGTCCGGGTCGCCGAGTCAGCCATGTCAGGGATTGGCCGGGTGCTTGTACCGGAATCCGAACACGGCGCTGTCGGCGCAGCGATAGTACCCGCCCGTGCGGTCGACGTAAATGCTCGACAGGACCAGCGACTGCCCGGCCACCAGATAGCTTCCCCGGTGTCCCATTTGCTGCTCCCTGCTCTCGTCCCTCCGGACAGGCCTGCGCGGCTCGGTTCGTGGTGTAATCTCATATCTAACTGATGAATCAGTTATTTATAAACTGTGAGGCAAGCCCGCCAGGTTGTCAAGAGCTTCTGGGCGGGTTTTCGCCCGGCGGCGCCGGGCGGCCGGCGGCCGGGGTAGCGTACCGACTAATCGACGCCGGCCCGGCAGATGTTCGGAGGTGAGATGCCCCGACCCCACGTCGAGGAGGAGCGGCGCCAGCAGATCCTGCAAGCCACCTGGCACGTCATCGCTGGCAGCGGCTTCCGCAGCCTGCGCGTGTCCGATGTGGCCAAGCGCGCGGGGGTCAGCTCCGGCATGATCCACTACTACTTCGACAGCAAGCGCGACCTGCTCAAGGCGGCGTTCGAGGAGTACTACGCGCACATGATGGACCGCCGCCAGTGGATCATGGAGACCGGCAAGGGACCGGTCGAACTGCTCAGGCTGATCGTCGAGTCCTTCCTGCCGATCGAGGACGAGACCCTCGAGGGCTGGCATGTCTGGAGCGAGCTGTGGGTCGAAGGGCTCCAAGAACCCGACCTGCAGGAGCTGAACGAGGACTTCTACGGCCAGTGGCGGCGGATGGTGGCCGGCATCATCGGCGCCGGTCAGGATGCGGGCATGATCCGCGACGGCAGCGCCATCGAACTGGCCAACATGCTCGTCGCGATGATCGACGGCCTCGCCATCCAGGTGCTGCTCGGTTCGAGGAGCATGACCGCCGAGCGGATGCGGACGACCTGCCTGGCCTTCATCGACGAGATGCTGGCCAAGCCGACCGCTCGCTAGGCGCGGTATCCCCGCGCGGCATTGCCTTGCCGCGGGGACTCGTATGCCGGACAATAACTGATGTGTCAGTCATTTATTGCGAATGAAGGAAGCAACCCGAGATGACCGCCACCCCCCAGCCAGGCACCGCGGCCGGCGGGCCGCGTTCGCGCGCCGCCGCTCAGCCATGCTGGCTCCGCCGACCTGACCCGGTGCCGCTCCCGGTCGTCACCCCGGTCCGGGAGCCCCTCGGCGCACTGTTCGACCCTCGCTCGGTCGCCATCGTCGGGGCGTCGGCCAACCGTCAGAAGTGGGGCTACTGGCTGGCCCGCGGCGCGCTGTCCGGCCGGGATCGGCGCCAGGTCTACCTGGTCAACCGTAACGGCGCCACCGTCCTCGGCCAGCGTTCCTGGTTGTCGCTGGCCGAACTTCCCGACGCACCAGAGCTGGTCGTGGTGGCGACGCGGCCCGGCCACGTCCGGGCGGAGGTCGAGCAGGGCCTCGACGCGGGCGCTCGCTGCTTCGTGGTCATCACGACCGGCGTCGGCGATCCCGCGAGCTCGCGCGACGAGCTTGACCTAGCCGAACTGGTCCGGTCGCGCGGTGCCCGGCTGCTCGGGCCGAACTGCATGGGCGTGGTCGACCATGCCGCCGCGCTGCAGCTGTGCTGGGGTACCGTGCCGGCGGGCCAGGTAGGGCTGGTATCGCAGAGCGGCAACCTCAGCCTGGAGATCGGGCGGCTGCTGGGCCAGGCCGGGCAGGGTTTGTCCCGGCTGGTATCGCTTGGCAACCAGCGAGACATCGACGCGGCAGAGGCGCTCGAGAGCTTGGTCGACCATGAGCCGACGCGGGCCATCGCGGCGTACGTGGAGGACTTCCGTGACGGCCGCCGGCTGGTGCGCGCGCTGGCCCGCGCGCGAGCCGCCGGCAAGCCTGTCCTCCTGCTCACAGCGGGCCGCAGCGCGGCGTCAGGCCGTGCCGCCCGGTCTCACACCGGAGCGCTCGTGAGCCCGCTGGAGATCGTGGACGCGGCCGTCGCGGCGGCCGGGGCGCTGCGGCTCGATACCGCCGGTGAGCTGGTAGACGCCGCGATAACGCTGCTGGCGCCTGGCCTGCCCGCCGGGGGCCGCGTCGCGATCATGGCCGACGGCGGCGGCCAGGGCGCGCTTGCGGCCGACGCGATGGCGGCGGCCGGCCTGTCGGTACCGCCGCTGCCCGATGCCATCGCATCGCGGCTGCGCCATCTGCTCCCCGCCACGGCGGGCGTGACGAACCCGGTCGACCTGGCCGGCGCCGGTGAATCGGATATCGGCAGTTACGCCGCCGTGGCCGGCGCGCTGCTGACCGAATCCGGCGCCGACGCGGTCGTGCTGTCGGGCTACTTCGGCGACTACGCGACCAGTTCGCCGCGGCTCGCCGCCGCCGAGTCGGCCGTCGCCAGTAGCATTGCGGACGCGTCGGCCGCCGCCGCGCGCCCCGTGGTCGTGCACAGCATGGCCACTTCCGACACTCCCGCCCTGCGAGTCCTGCGCGGACGCGGCGTCCCCGTCTTCAACCGCATCGAGCACGCCGCGGCGGCTATCGCCAACACGGTCCGCTGGGCCGCGCTCTCACCAGCAGAGGTGCCGCAGTTCGCGACCGCCTCCCCGGTCGGGGACGGGAGCTATCAGCGCACGCGTGAACTTCTGGCCGGGTACGGCGTGAGCTTCCCAGCGGCCAGGTTCGTCGCCGATGCCGACTCCGCCGTGGCGGCCGCCGCCGATATCGGCTACCCGGTCGCGCTCAAGGCGATGGGACTGGCGCACAAGACCGAAGCCCGCGGGGTAGCTCTCGATCTGGGCAGCGAGCCAGCCCTGCGGGCAGCGTTCGCCGCCATGCGGCGGCGCACCCGGTCCGCGGCGTTCGCGGTCGAGGCCATGGTGCACCGGCCAGGTTCGGTCGAGCTGATCATGGGCGTCCGGCAGGACCCGAGATTCGGGCCGATTGCCATGGCCGGCCTCGGCGGGATCACCGCCGAACTGCTTCCCGACACCGCCGTGGGCCTGGCTCCGCTCACCCACGAGCAGGCGCGGCGGATGCTCAGGTCGCTGCGGCACGCGCCGCTGCTGAACGGGTGGCGCGGAGCCGAGCCCGTCGACCTTGAGGCAACCGCCGCCGCCCTCGCGGCGATCGCTCGGGCAGGCGCCGAGCACCCGGAATACAGCGAGGTTGAGGTCAACCCCGTCCTGGCCCACCCAGGTGGCGCCATCGCCCTCGACGCGCACGCCGTCCTCACCGCTGCGGACCCCCCACTTGACGACCCGCGTCGGGCCGTGAGTGGCTTGCCGCTCTCGCCCTGGCCGGGACGTGCCGGAAGCTGACCGCGCGAAGCGTTGGCACCGGGTTCTGCGTTCCCGCTGCGCGCGGCCAACGCACCCCGCGCGGCCTGCCCTGCGCCCGGTAGCCTGAGCGGGATGCCAGGAAAGCTTGAGGACCGCGTCGCGCTCGTGACCGGCGGCGGCCGCGGGATCGGCCGTGCCATCGCGCTCGGCTACGCCCGCGAGGGCGCGCACGTGATCATCACCGTGGCGGGGCACCCCGACGAGGCCGAACGAACCGCCGCGGACGCCGCCGGTCTGCCGGGCCGGATCACGGCGGTGACGGCGGACGTCACCAGCGACGGCGACGTCGGCCGGCTGGCGGCCCAGCTGCCCGCGCCAGACATCCTGGTTAACAACGCCGCCCGTGGCATGCGTTTCGTCAATGAGCGGTTCATGACCGACCCGCGGCCGTTCTGGGAGATTGACCCGCAGGCGTGGCGGCTGGTGATGGACACCAACATCAACGGCGTGTTCTTGATGACGCGGGCGTTCGCGCCGCGGATGGTCGAACGCCGGTCGGGCAGCATCATCAACGTCACCGTCAGCGAGACGACCATGGTCAGGAAGGGATTCTCGCCCTACGGCCCCTCGAAGGCGGCGGTCGAGGCAATGACGAAGGTCTGGGCCGCGGACCTGGAGGATACTGGCGTCGTCATCAACCTGCTCCTGCCCGGTGGCGCGACGGACACCGGGATGATCGCGCCGCACGCACGGCCGGCGAACATCACGCTGCTGGACCCGCAGATCGTCGTACCCGGCGCGATCTACCTCGCGCTCACCCGCGCCAGCGGCCAGCGCATCGTCGGCGCCGAATTTCAGGCTTAGCTGCCGCGCGGCAACCCGGCTTCGATCGGGTCCTCTCGGGGCCGCCGGAGCCGGCGGCGGTCAGCGCCAGCGTGGCCGTGGAGCACGCCGGGTCACGGTCACGAGGCCGGTTTCCGCCGGATGACGGCCACCCAGTGCGTGACGATCGCCGGATGACCGGGATCGGCCAGCTGGCGCACCCGGTCCAGCCGGTCCTGATCGCGCTTGGTTACGCGGTCGTGCTGGCGGAGGTGTTCGTCCCAGGATGCGACGACGAACTGCTCAAGGACCCGGCTTGGGTCACTGGCGTCCTGCCAGGCCCGCCACGAGGTCGCGCCGGTGCGCCGGCGGCCGAACCTGGTCCGCTGCAGCGCCGCCATCAGCTCATCTTCCTGGCCCGGCCGCGCCCGGTACTCGACGCTGACCAGCACCGGACCCTCCGGCGTTTCATCCGCGGCCAGATGCGGCGCGGGCCAGTCACCGGCGGGCAGCAGCTGCTCGGGCGGAATCGGCTGGAACCGCCAGACCAGCCCGGCCAGCGGACCGAGGGCCAGCCCCGCGGCCGCGATGGTCAGGGCCGGCGACAATCCCGCATGCTCGGCCAGCACCCCCATGACTGCGGCCCCGACGGCGCCGCCGCCCTGGAACACCATCAGGTAGAAGGACATGCCGCGCGCCTTGATCCACTGGGGCAGGGACAGCTGGTATAGCGAATTCAGCGTGGAAAGGGCCAGCACCCAGCAGGCCCCGCCCACGACCAGGGCGGCGGCGGCCACCGCGGCCAGGTGGGCGTAGGCCAGCAGCAGCGTCACCGCCGCCAGCCCGATCGAGCCTCCCGTCAGCAGCGCGTCCGGCGACAGACGAGCGCGCAGCCGCGGCAGCAGTCCGGCGCCGACCACGGCGCCGATCCCGACACTGCCCAACAGCAGCCCGTAACCGCCCGAATCCAGGTGCAGCGCCGAGTGGGCGGTCAGCGGCAGCAGCGCCCAGATGGCGGTGGCGAAAAAGATGAACAGTCCCGCCCGGGCTAGGATCACCCGCAATATCGGGCTGCCCGCGATGTACCGGCCGCCGGCCCGCACCGCCTCGCCGACGTGCTCGCGCGGCAGCGCGTCCGGGGCGCGGGTGGAGCGCCAGGCCGCGATGACTCCGATCACCGCGACGAAGCTGACCGCGTTGACCAGGAAGACCGTGCCGGCGCTGGTGGCCGCCAGCAGGAGGCCGCCGATGGCCGGCCCGATGGCGCGGGCCAGGTTCTGGTTCACCGATCCGAGCGAGATGGCCTGCGTCCGCTCGGCCGGGCTGACCAGCTCCGGCTGCAGGGTCTGCCAGGTTGGCGAGGTCAGTGCCTGCCCGGTGCCGACCGCGAAGACCAGCGCGAGCAGCACCCACGGGGTGACCAGCCCGGCGATGGCCAGCGCGCCCAGGGCGGCCGCGGCGACCAGCATGACCGCCTGGGTGACCAGCAGGAAGTGGCGCCGGTCCACCAGGTCGCCGATCGTCCCGGCCAAGACCGCGAACAGCACGACGGGCAGGCCCGCCGCCGTCTGGACCAGCGCAACGTAGGTCGCCGAGCTGGTCAGCGTCAGCATCAGCCACTGCGCGGCCACCGTCTGCATCCAGCTGCCGATGTTGGAGACGAACTGGGCGCCCCACATCGCCGCGAACAGCCGGTGCCGGAACGGCGCCCACGCCGACACCGGGGCCGCGGTCGGGTCCCGGGCGGACGTACCGGGTTGGTCGGCCTTGGTCACAGCGCGCGCCCGACGTCAGCTCGCTGCCCGGTGTCCCGCGGTTCTGGCCGGCCCATCCGTTTCCTCCCTTCAGCTGAACCATAGCCCGCTCCGGTCGGCGCCGGGCGCAGCGCGACCGTGCGCTGGGTGAGTTGCCGTGTCCCCCCTGAGGGACGCGGCGCCGAGATTTGCCGTGTCCTGCCTGAGCGACAGCGCGCCGGGTGATCCGCCAGGTCCCGCCTGACCGCCAGCGCGCCAGGATTCGCCAAGTTCCGCTCGAGCGCGGACATCGGGAATCCCTTGACTGATTAGACCTGTCTGTCTATTATCTGGATTGAACAGACCTGTCTACTCAATCAGTGTGGGGAACCAGACATGACGATGCACCTGCAGGTCCGCCGTCCGGCCAGCGGAACCGCCACGCCTCTCCCGGCTGACCCATTCGCCCGCCGGGCTCGACTGTCCGGGCGGGGCAGGCGACGGCTGAGCGGGCGGCCGGCCGTTTTCGTGCTGGCCTCGCTGATCGTGGCGCTGCTCGCCTCCTCCGCCGCCCCCACCCCGCTGTACGCGATCTACCAGGCCCGATGGCACTTTACGCCGATCACCACCACGGTGGTGTTCGGGGTGTACGCGCTGGCGGTGCTGGCCGCCCTGTTGACCGTGGGCAAGCTGTCGGACCACGTCGGGCGTCGGCCGGTGCTGCTGACCGCCATCACCGTGCACGCGGGCGCGCTGGTGATCTTCGCCACCGCCACCGGGGTACCTGCCTTGCTGTCGGCCCGCGTGGTCCAGGGCCTGTCCACCGGCGCGGCGCTGGGCGCGATCGGCGCAGCCATGCTGGACATGGACCGCGAGCTCGGCACGTTCGCCAACGCGGTGGCGCCGGGCATGGGCACCGCGAGCGGCGCGATCTTGTCCGCGCTCGCGGTCCGCTTCCTGCCTGACCCCACCCACCTCATCTACCTGGCTCTGATCGGCGTGCTCGCCCTTCAGGCGGCCGCTATCGCCGCGATGCGCGAGACAGTCAGCCGGGCACCGGGCGCGCTGGCCAGCCTGCGGCCGGAGATCACCGTGCCGCAGGCGCTGCGGGCCCCGGTGCTGACCGCCGTGCCCGTGCTGTTCGCGGTGTGGGCGCTGGCCGGGCTGTATGGCGCGCTCGGCCCGGCGCTGGTGCACGCGCTGACCGGCTCGGGCGACGTGGTGCTGGGCAGCCTGAGCTTCTTCGTGCTGGCCGCCTCGGCCGTCCTTGCGATCATCGCGCTGCACCGGGCCGCGGCCCGGACGGTGATGCTGTTCGGCATCCTGGCCCTGATCACCGGCGTGGCGACGACCGTCGTAGCCGTGAGCATGGGGTCAGCGGCGGTCTTCTTCGCCGGCTCCGCGATCGCCGGCGCCGGGTTCGGCGGCGGCTTCCAGGGCAGCATCCGGACGGTGGTTCCGCTAGCCGCGGCGCACCAGCGGGCCGGAGTGGTCTCGCTGCTCTACGTGGTGTCCTACTTCGGGCTGGCCGTGCCCGTCGTGCTGGCCGGGTTTGGCGTGGTGTACGGCGGAGGGCTAACCAGCACAGCCCGCTACTACGGAGCCGCGGTGATCGTGTTGGCCGCGCTGGCCCTGATCGGCGTGCTGAAGAACCGGCCCGGCCGCGCCGCAGAGCCTGCCGTCTGCCCGGCCGGGAACATACGATAGACAAGCCTGTCTAGGAAGGTGGCCGTCATCATGGCCGTGAAGGAAGCGAGCGCGGTCCGGCCGTCGGCGCGCGAGCGGCTGCTGGCCGCAGCCGACGAGCTGTTCTACAACGAAGGCGTGCACACGGTCGGCATCGACCGCATCATCGAGCAGGCCGGCGTGGCCAAGGCCTCGCTGTACAACACCTTCGGCAGCAAGGACGAGCTGGTCCGCGCCTACCTGCAGACCCGCCACGGCAACGTCACCCAGACCATCACGCAGGCGGTGGAACGCTACGACACCCCGCGCGAGCGTCTGCTGGCCGTGTTCGAAGGCCAGGGAGAGCTGTTCGCCCGGCCCGGCTACCGCGGCTGCGCGTTCGCCCGGGCCAGCGCCGAATCCCACCCCGGCGACCTGGCCGAGCAGGCCGCC
>JASHVM010000479.1:0-2645 GCA_030044595.1 Streptosporangiaceae bacterium | reverse complement strand
CGGACGGCGGGAGCGTCGGGTTCTGCCTGGACACCTGCCACGCCAACTCGGCCGGCATCGACCTGGCCGACGCGGTCGACCAGATCAAGGCCATCACCGGCCGGATCGACCTGGTGCACTGCAACAACTCGCGCGATGAGTTCGGCTCGGGCCGCGACAGGCACGCCAACATCACGTCGGGGACGATCGACCCCGCCCTCCTGCTCGGCGTGGTGCGCGCGGCCGGGGCCACCGCCATCTGCGAGACGCCCGATGAGAACGGCGGCCTCGCCGCCGACGTCAGCTGGCTGAGGCAGCACCTGCGCGCCGGATCAGCGGGGCAAGGCGGAGCCTGAACCGGTCTTCGGCCTGGTCCAGGACGCCCCCCGCCGGATCATCCTGGCCGTAGGCACGCACCACGTCCCGTTCGGGATCAAGAATGTCCCGCACCACGTAGGCGGCGAGCAGGGCTACGGCGAGGAACCTGGCCAGGAGCACGGCGAAGTACCACCCGGTGCTGATGCCGTTATAGCCCGCGATCACCCCGCCGTCGCGGTCCACGAAGATCAGGTAACCCCAGATGCCGAAGAAGTAGCCGACCTCGGCGAGCTGCCACAAGGCGTACGGCCACAGCCGCGGCCTGGCCAGCACCGCCAGCGGGACCAGCCAGATGACGTACTGCGGCGACCAGACCTTGTTCGTCATCAAGAACGCGGCCAGCATCAAGAAGCACAACTGCGGCAGGCGGGGCCGGCGGGGGGCGGCCAGCGCGAGCACGGCGATCGCGGCGAACGCGGCGGCGAGGAAGGCCGCCGACATCGCGTTAAGCACGCTGAGCCGCTCGTCGCCGAGCAAGGGCACGCTGAAGTGCTCGAACAGGTACCAGATCGAGCCCCAGTCAGCCCCCCGGTCCTCGCTGAACACGTAGAACGTGGCCCAGCCGGACGGCGCGACGATCATCACCGGCAGGTTGACCGCCAGCCAGGCGGCCGCGGCCGCGGCGAGGGTCTTCGCGAAGTCCCGCAGCCGACCGGCCCGCAGGCAGAGCAGCAGCAGCGGCCCGAAGACCACCAGCGGGTAGAACTTGGTGGCGACCCCGAGGCCGAGCAGGATGCCCGCCCAGACGCCGCGGCGGGCCGCCCAGGCCGCGATGCCCATCGTGGTCAGCGCGAACGCGATCAGGTCCCAGTTGACGAACGCGTTCAGGATCAGCGCCGGGGACAGCGCCACCATGAGCCCCTGCCAGCGGCCGTCCGGGCCGGCCGCGCGCGCGGTCGCGATCACCCCGGCCACCGCGCACAGCGCGAGCAGCACGGCGGTCACGTCGAAGAACTCCCGGCCCCTGATCACCGGGTTGACGTTCCTGACCAGCCAGGCCGCGACCTGCATCGCGCCGCCGATCAGCACCGGGTACTCCACCGGGTGTCCGGCGTAGGGAACCTTGCCCTGGGCCAGGCCCTCGCTGTAGTACAGCGGGAAGATGTCGGTGTAGCAGGCGTCCTGGAACTGCTTGGTGTACGAATACCAGGCACCGGAGCGGCACGGGACCTTCTCCGCGAACGCGAGCACCATGCCGAGGACGGTCGCGGAGACAAGGACGCTGGTGCCGCCGAGGGCGACCGCGAGGGACCCCGGGCGCGGCGGGCGCGCGGGACGCTCCGCCCACTCCCGGGTCACCTCGTGGTCCTCGGGCGGGCGGGCATCCGGCCGGGCGTCCTCCACACCCCTATCTAACCGCGCTTCGGTCCTCGTTTGCGCGTCCGGCGCCGCACCCACAGGCAGGTCGCGGGGAGCGCGGCGAAAATACCGCCCACGGCGGCGCCCGCCGCCGTGCCGTTCACCGTCCCGGCGTTGCCTCCGCCGCCCGGCTGCTGGGTGGCCGGATTGCAGAATGACTGCTGCGAATTGCAGGGCGAAGGGTTGCCCCCCGACGGCGGGCTGCCCTGCCCGGGCGGACCGTGATGGTGGTGCTTGTCGGACGGCGGCTTCGGCACCACCCGCAGGTTCGGCGGCACCAGGTTCCACGCCTGGCCGGTGAAGACCGGCGGCTGGAACTGCTCGACTCCGAGCGGGACGAACATGTTCTCCGCGTAGGTGTGCCATATCGCCGCCGGCCAGGTCCCGCCGTACCCGCCCTGCTGCAGGCCGCCGAGATTGTTGAGCGACTGGTAGCCGGTCCCCGTCTGGTTGCTGGTGAACAGCGCGACCGAGAGAGCCTGAGTCGGGATGGCACCAATGAAGAACGCGGACTGCGCGGTGTTCGTCGTGCCGGTCTTGGCGACGACCTCCTGGCCGTTGCTCAGCGCGGCCGTGGGCGCCGTGCCGTACGGGGCGGTGTCCTCGGACATCGCGTACTGGACCTGCGTCGCCTCGTCGGCGTTGAGCGTCGGGTTGGCGCTGAACACCTGGTAACTCCTGATCTTGAGCGGGGTCGAGACGCCGTTCTGCGTTATCGACTCGATCACGTGAGGCTCGTGGTAGACGCCGTAGTCGTCGATGGTCGCCAGCATCGAGGCCTGCTCCCCGACGGTCAGCGACGCCTGGCCGAGCGCGATGCCCGCCTCGTCCTCCATCCCGCTGGATCCCGGGATCCCGGACGGACCGGTGATCCCGGCGGCGGCGATGTTCACGCCGAACTGCTGCGCCATCTCGGCCACGTTCGCGCC
>JASHVM010000478.1:0-4468 GCA_030044595.1 Streptosporangiaceae bacterium | reverse complement strand
AGCCGGCCCCCACGATGGTCAGCCGCAGCCCCGGCCGGAGCAGGGCGCGCAGCGCCAGCGCGTCATCGTAGCTGCGCAACAACCGCTGCGGCCCGGTCCCCGGGAGAGCCACGGGCAGCGCGCCGGTGGCGAGGACTGCCTGATCAAACGGGTATTCACCGCGATGTGTCAGCACGGCGCCCTGGTCCAATCCCGTGGCGGGCTCGCTGGGGCGGAAGTCCACGTCCAGCGCGCCGAAGTCGGCCCGCAGCGAGGGGTCAACCCCCTCGGTCAGGACCTTCTTCGACAGCGGCGGCCGGTCGTAGGGCGGACGCGCCTCCGCGCCGATCAGGATGATCTGGCCGGTGTAGCCGCGCGCTCTGAGTTCCTCCGTGGTGCGCAGGCCGGCCAGCCCGGCGCCCGCGACGACGACCCTCCCGCGACCCGCCACAGTGACCCAGGCTACGCGCGGCCTTTCGCCGCGCAGGTCCCGCTCGCCCGGTTGCCCGGCCGGGTCCCCCAGTATTTTTGACCCGAACGGACGGTGGTACCCGCCTTCGTCGGCTGCGCGGCGTCCCGTGGCGGGGCGGGAGACCATGATTAACGACTCCGCACAGGCCAAAGAACCGTAAAATCATCGCGATGGACGACACGCTGGCCGACCCGCTCGTCGGGCGCGTGCTTGACGGGCGTTACGCCGTGACGACGCGCATCGCGCACGGCGGGATGGCCACTGTCTACTTGGCCACGGATACCAGGCTGGACCGCGACGTGGCCCTCAAGGTCATGCACGCCGAACTGGCCAGGGACGCCGATTTCGTCCGCAGGTTCATCGGCGAGGCCAAGTCGGTAGCGCGGCTGTCGCACCAGAACGTGGTCGCGGTCTTCGATCAGGGCGCTGACGGGCCGTTCCTTTACCTGGCGATGGAGTACGTGCCCGGACGCACGCTCAAAGAGGTGCTCCGCGAGCGCGGCCGGTTCTCCCCGGCTGCGGCGCTCGACATCATGGCCGGTGTGCTGGACGGCCTCGCGGCCGCGCACGCGTCCGGCATCGTGCATCGGGACGTCAAGCCGGAGAACGTCCTGCTGACCCCCGACGGCCGGATCAAGGTGGCTGATTTCGGCCTGGCCCGAGCGCATGCGGCGGTCGGCAGCACCAGGGCCGGCCTGCTCATAGGCACGGTCGCCTACCTGCCGCCTGAGCAGGTGACCGGCGACAGCTCGGACCCGCGCTCAGATGTGTACTCGGCGGGCGTGGTCCTCTTCGAGCTGCTCACCGGCCACCCCCCGTTTACCGGCGACACGCCGCTGTCGGTCGCCTACCAGCACGTCAACCAGGATGTCCCGGCTCCTTCTGCGCTGGTGCCCGGCATACCCGCGCCGGTCGACCAGCTCGTGCTCGCGGCCACCCGCCGGGACCCGGCGCTGCGCCCCGCGGACGCCGGCGAGTTCGCGAGAGCGGTCCGCCGGGTCAGGCAGGGCCAGGGCGAGCCGAGCGGGCTCACCGGCCTGACGGGCGCCGGTGCCCAGGGCTTGTCAGAAGCGCCTTGGCTCGACCTGAGTACGCCCGCGGCCACGAACGGGTGGTGGGCGCGGCAGGAGACCGCCACGCCGGCCGGCGCACGCGAGTCGGGTGCCAACGAGTGGTGGACCGGCGGCGCGATGATGCCTCCCGCCAACGGCCCGGGGACCGGCCGGCCCGGCGGTGGCCAGTGGGGCGCGGACCAGTGGGGTACCAGCCAGTTCGGGACGGGTGCCCGCGATAACGCAGGCTCGCACACGCTCATCGTCGACCGCGAGCAGGACCGGCGCTACGCGGGCGGCCGCGAGCCGTTCCTGCAGCGCTGGCTGTTCAGCCCGCGGCTCGCGATCATCGCGCTGATCGTGGTGCTCGGGCTCGGGCTCGGGCTCGGCGGCTGGTGGCTCGCTGCCGGGCGGTACGCTCAGGTGCCCTCGGTGGCAGGCGATACCCTCGCCAGGGCGACCGCGGCGCTGACCGCCAACGGCTTTACCGTCACCAGGGGCGCGCCGGTACATAGCAACGAGGTACCCAAGGGCCTGGTGGCCGGCACCAGGCCCTCCGCCCGGGCGGTAAAGGGGGCGGCCGTCGCGATCCTCATCTCGGCCGGGCCGTTCACCTCCACGGTGCCCGACGTCAAAAACGATACGCTTTCCGCGGCTGAGGCCGCCTTGCGGCGCGTGCACCTGGTCCCCACCGTCGACAAGGTCGGCTCCGGCGCTCCCGTCGGCGCCGTGATCGGCAGCAACCCGGGAGCGGGTACGTCCTGGCCGCAGACCAAGACCGTCGCCGTCCTGGTCTCCGAAGGCCTGACGCTGCCCAATTTCGTCGGCATGAACCTGCAGGCGGCGCAGCAGTGGGCAGGTCAGCACGACGCTAACCTGCAACAGCAGCAGGACCCGAATAGCCAGGCGTCGCCGGGCACGATCACCGGCCAGCAGCCCGCGCCCGGCTCGTCGTACCGGCAGGGCGAGAGCGTGACCATCGACGTCTCGGCGGGTCCCGCCGAGGTCAATATTCCCGACCCGATAGGCATGTCGGTCCGGCAGGCAACGCGGATGCTCCAGGCCGCGGGATTCCAGGTTCAGGTGCAGGCATTCGGGCAGTCGGGCAACCGCGTGTGGTACTACAGCCCGACTGGCCAGGCGCCGCGGGGCAGCACCATCACCCTGTACGTCATCGCTGGCAACCAGGGCGGCTTCTGACGGCCCAGGCGCTCCGGTCCGGTCACAATCGTGGAGCGGGGCGCCCGTCTTGCCGGGGCATGCGCTAGGCTGTCCGGCATGCGCCAGCAGTTCTGGTTTTGGTTTGGCTACCGGCCCGGTTCCCGGACGGTCGCCTGCCAGACCTTGCGCTGACGGAAGCGACCTAGCGAGAGCCCCGGGCCACAGGCCCGGGGCTCTCTTTATGCGTGACGACAAACTGGAGGCGGGTTGACATGGTCGTGGTGATGGCGGCGGACGCCGGTGAAACAGAAGTCGATGGGATCGTTGCCCTGGTCCGCGGGGCGGGCGGTGACGCGTTCGTCAGTCGGGGCGTGTCCCGGACGATCGTCGGCCTGGTCGGCGATATCGATCAGCTGGACACGCTGAACCTGCGCGGCATGCCCGGGGTGAGCGACGTGGTGCGGATCACCGCGCCGTACAAGCTGGTGAGCAGGGAGCACCACCGGGAACGCTCGGTCATCAGGGTGGCTGGCGTGCCGATCGGCCCGGACACGCTGACCGTCATCGCCGGACCCTGCGCCGTCGAGACGGCCGAGCAGACGCTGGCGTCCGCGCTGATGGCCAAGGCTGCCGGCGCGTCGCTGCTGCGCGGCGGTGCGTACAAGCCGCGAAGTTCGCCGTACGCGTTCCAGGGGCTCGGCGAGGCCGGGCTGCAGATCCTGGCGGACGTACGTGCGCAGACCGGCCTGCCGGTCGTGACCGAGGTGGTCGATCCCGGCGACGTGGACCTAGTGGCCAGCTACGCGGACATGCTGCAGGTCGGCACCCGTAACATGCAGAACTTCCCGCTGCTGCAGGCGGTCGGCAGCGTGGGCAAGCCGGTCATGCTGAAGCGCGGCATGAACGCCACCATCGAAGAGTGGCTGATGGCCGCCGAGTACATCGCCCAGCGCGGCAACCTCGACATCGTGCTGTGCGAGCGGGGCATCCGCACCTTCGAGAACGCCACCAGGAACACCCTTGACATCAGCGCGGTCCCGGTCGCGCAGCGGTTGTCGCACCTGCCCGTGATCGTGGATCCCTCACATTCCGGCGGCCGCCGCGACCTGGTCGTGCCACTGTCGCGGGCCGCGATCGCGGTGGGAGCTGACGGCATCATCGTGGACGTGCACCCGCACCCGGAAAGCGCGCTGTGCGACGGCCCGCAGGCGCTGGTGGAATCCGACCTGCGCGAGCTGGCCAGCGTGGCCGCCCACCTCTCCCCGCTAGTAGGCCGCACGCTGACCCCGGCCCCCTCATTGGCCCCCCAGCCAGCCCTGGCCTGAAGCCGTCCCAACCACATCAGGGGGCCAACGATGTCGTTCTAACCACCTCACGGGGCCAACGATGTGGTTGAGTGCGTGGGACGAGAGCGGACGGGTGATACCACCGTTCGTTCGGGATAAAAGGGTTTTAACTGGCGGTACTCCTGGGCACCTAGGGCCAGTTCCTCGGCCAGGTCCTCGGCGTCGAGGCGGCCTTCGATGCGGCGCAGGTCGTCGATGCGGGCGCGGGTCTCCACCCGGCGCGGGGTGAGCAGCGTGCAGCAGTCCTGGTCGGGCAGTTCGGAGATGGCCAGGGTGCGGATGCGGCGGGCCTCGGCCATGATCTCGGTCTTGTCCCAGCCGATCAGCGGGCGCAGGATCGGCAGCTTGACGGCGTCGTCGAGCGCGGTGATGTTGGCCAGCGTCTGGCTGCTCACCTGGCCGAGCGAGTCGCCGGTGATCAGCGCGGTACCGCCGAGGCGCCGGGCGAGCGCCTCACC
>JASHVM010000477.1:0-11375 GCA_030044595.1 Streptosporangiaceae bacterium | reverse complement strand
GCAGGATCTGCTGCTGCGCACCTGCCTGCTGGACCGGGTCAACGGCGAGCTGGCCGACCTGCTGACCGGCCGGCCCGGCTCGGAACAGATCCTGCTGAGCCTGGAGGACGCCAACGCGTTCGTCGAATCGCTGGACCCCGGGCGGACCTGGTTCCGCTACCATCACCTGTTCGCGGATTTCCTGCGCCTGGAGTTGCGCCGGAGGCTGCCAGAGGACGTGCCGGCGCTGCACCGGCGCGCGGCGGAATGGTTCACCGTGCACGGCCAGGTGGCCGAGGCCATCGGGCACACGCAGGCGGCGGGCGACTGGGCGGAGGCGGCCCGGCTGCTCGCCGATCAGTCGTTCAGCCTGACCCTCGACGGGCAGGCGCAGACCATGCAGGCGCTCGTGCAGGCGTTCCCGCCGGGCGCGGATTACCCCGAGCTGGCCCTGGTGCGCGCCATGGGTGACCTGGCCCAGGGACGCCTGGACGAGGCGGCCGCGCACCTGGCGGTCGCCGAGGCGCACGTCCAGACGATGCCGCCGGATCGCCGGCGCCGGCTGCGGGTGGCGGTCGCGTCGCTGCAGCTGTCGCTGGCCCGGCGGCGCGGTGACCTGGCCGGCGTCGTCGAGCAGGTCAGGTTTCTGGCCTTCCCGGTCACCGGGCCGTCCGACGAGGACATCGCGCTGGGCAGTGACCTGCGCGCGGTGGCGTTGATGAACCTGGGGACCGCCGAGGCGTGGTCCCTGGGGCTGCCGGACGCCGAACGCCACCTGCGGGAGGGCGCCGTGCTGGCCCGGGAGATCGCCCGGCCCTACCTGGAAGTCGGCTGCCTGGCGCAGCTCGGGTTCGCGTCTATCTTCCATGGTGCTGCGGTGCCGGAGATCGATTCGTTCGCCACGACCCAGCGGCGCTGCCGCGAGGCGATCGCGCTGGCCGACCGGTATGGCTGGGGGACGGAACCGGTGATCGCGCCCGCGCTGATGACGCTGGCCGGCACGATGGTGTTGCTGGGTGAGTTCGACGAGGCCGAGCGATGGCTGCGGCGAACCAGACAGGCCCTGCAGACAGACACCGGGCCGGACATCGGATTGCTGCTGCACCAGACGGCCGGGATGCTGCACGCCGGGCGCGGCCGCCACCGCGAGGCGCTGCAGGAGTTCGGCGCGGCCGAAGACCTGGCGTCGCGACTGCTGGGAGCACAGGCGCTGGCGAGCCAGGTGACCGGCTGGCTGCTGGCCACGCAAGCCCGCGCCGGGATGACCGGGGAGGCCCGCGCCTTGCTCGCGGCGCTCGATGACGAGCGGGCCGGTTCCGGTGAGATCGGTAACGCCCGCGCGGTGATCTGCCTCGCCGAAGGCGATCCGGCCGGAGCCCTGGGCGCGCTGCAGAATGTTCTGGACGGCACGGCACCGGTCCTCGGGTACGTCACGGTCATGGAAGCGCACCTGCTGGCCGGGCTCGCTCACCGTGAGCTCGGTGACCAGCGCGCGGCCAGTCAGGCGGCGGAACGGGCGCTGGCCCTGGCCGAGCCTGACCGGCTGATCTTGCCGTTCGCGATGACCGGCTCAGCCGGGCTGCTCGAAGCGGTGCCGCGGCACCAGACGGCGCACGCCGCGCTGCTCGCCGACATCCTCGACGTCCTGCACGGCTCATCTCCGGCGGCCGGGCAGCAGTCCTCATCGCCGCCGGCGCAGGAACTCAGCCCGGGCGAGCTGCGGGTGCTGCGGTACCTGCCGACCAACTTGTCCCGGCCCGAGATCGCCGGCGAGCTGTCCGTCTCGCCGAATACCGTCAACGCGCACATCCGCAGCATCTACGCCAAGCTCGGCGTCCGGGACCGGTCCTCGGCCGTGCGGCGCGCCCGCGAGCTGCGGCTGCTGGCCGGGGCCGGCCGGACGCGGTAACCCGGCCGCGGGTCCGCTGGTCAGGGGTGGACCGGTCCGACGCCCCCGCAGACCAGGCATTAAGCCGCGCGTGCCCGCGTCCTGTCTTCCAGGTTTCTGGAAGATCTCTGTTGGATGCGCGGGAGCGGAGCATGGTCACATATCGTGAGGTCGTCATGGCAGCTATACGTGCGCGGGGTGCCTGGGTCGATGAGTGACGATTGGCAGGGCTGGTACCAGAACAAGCCCGGGTCCGGCTCCGAGCCGACCGAGGTTCACCAGGTTGGCGGGGCGGGCGGCTACGGCGGGGCGGGCGGGGCCGCCGCGGACCGGGCCGGGGCATGGCCGAGCCAGCCGCCGACCCGGTCCGCACCAGGCGGGGGCGAACCAGAACGGTGGGACTTGGGCGGCGGCGGGCGCCGCTGGCGGTTCTGGGGACAGCCGGGACGGCGCGGCCGACGGATCGCGCTGGTCGTCGGCACGGTCGTGGCCGTCTTGGTCGCGGGCGTCGCCGGAACCTACTACTGGCTGGACGGCAAGCTGAACAAGGATGTCACGCTGCCGGCGACCTCGCTGACCTCGGCGGGGACGAACTGGCTGATCACCGGCTCGGACAGCCGGGCCGGACTGTCCCGCGCCGAGATCGACGCCATGCACGTCGGGTTCGACGAGGGCACGCTGAACTCGGACTCCATCATGCTGCTCCACACGGGCAGCGGCCGCCCGGTGCTGATCAGCATCCCGCGTGACTCCTACGTGGACATTCCCGGTTACGGCTGGAACAAAATTAATGCGGCGCTGGCCTACGGCGGGGCGAGCTTGCTGATCCGGACGGTCGAGAACGTCACCGGGCTGAAGATCGACCATTACATGGGGATCGGCTTCGGCGGGCTGGTCGCCGTGGTGAACAAGGTCGGCGGCGTGCCGATCTGCCTTACGACCGCGCTCAACGACTCCTACTCCGGGGTACACCTGTCCGCCGGGTGCCACAACCTCAACGGGGATCAGGCGCTGGCCTTCGTCCGCGACCGGCACTCGTTTGCCACCGAGGACCTGCAGCGGATACAGGACCAGCGCGCGTTCTTGTCCGCCCTGCTGAAGAAGGCCACCTCGCCCGGCGTGTACCTGAACCCGTTCACGGCGCTGCCGTTCGGGTCGACCGCCGCGAGCTCCATGTCGGTCGACACCGGCACGAGCCTGCTCGACCTGGTGCACGCGGCGTCCGCGCTGCGCGACCCGGAGACGGGAACTGTACCGATCGCCGACAACAACTACTACACGAGCGCCGGCGACACAGTCCTGTGGAACAAGACCCAGGCGACCGAGTTGTTCAACGCGCTGAAGAACGGTTCCGCCATCCCGGCGGGCTTGCTGTCCGGCACGACCGTCGGCTGACAGCTCGCCGCGCGGGTCCGGCGACCCAGCTGCAGGCCCACATCCGCTAAGCCCGGCCGCGTGCTGACCTTGCGCTTGGCTGGAGGCCCGAGTATTCATCAAATTATATTGATGTATATTGGGGCCGATGGTCTCTTGGAGCGTGTCCGGACCGCCGCCGTTTGTCCGGCTGGCCGGGCACCCGCTGCGCTGGCGGCTGCTGGGTGAGCTGGCGCGCAGCGACCGTCGCGTGCGGGAGCTGGCGGCGTTGGTGGACCAGCCGCAGAACCTGGTCTCCTACCATCTGGGCAGGCTCCGGGAGGGCCGTCTGGTGCGGACCCGGCGCAGCACCTTCGATGGCCGCGACGCCTACTACTGCCTGGATCTGGAGTATTGCGCTGAGGCGCTCGCCGGGGCGGGTCTGGCGTTGCACCCGGGCCTGCGACTGGCGCCCGGCCCGGCCGCCGCTCCGGTGCGCCGTTGCCGGGTGTTGTTCTTGTGTACCGGCAACAGTGCCCGTTCTCCAGCTGCTGAGGCGTTGCTGCGGCACCGGGCGCCGCGGATCGAGGTGGCCAGCGCGGGAAACCGTCCCAAGCCGCTGCACCCGAACACGGTGCGCGTGCTCCACCGGCGCGGGATCGAGCTGGCAGGCCGGGCGCCGCGGCATCTGAGCGAGATGGAGAACCGGCACTTCGACTACGTGATCACGTTGTGTGACCGGGTGCGGGAGGTGTGCCCGGAGTTTCCCGGCCAGGCCGTCCAGGTGCACTGGAGCATTCCCGATCCCGCCGCCGCGACCGGTGGCAACCAGGACACTTATCCGGCGTTCGAGGGCATGGCCGCCGAACTGGAGACCCGGATCGGGTTCCTGCTCGCGGCCATCGGCGCGCCGCCCGCGCATGCATCCCTTCAGGAGGTGCGATGAGCAGCCCAGGTCAGATCGTCAACGTCCTCTTGATCGAGGACCCGGCCGGGAATGTGGTCGAGTTGTTCGAACCCGCCTCTTAGGCCGGGCCGTGAACCCGGCCGCGCCCGGGGAAGAAGGCCCCCCGCCACCCCAGGCCAGTACCAGCCGCCGCCCTCGACCGGCGGACCGGCGAATGCGCCGACGGACATCGCGATCCGGCGCAGCCACACGCGATGCCGTGGAGAGTCCCTCCGATACCGGGCGCGTGTCCTTGGTCACGATCTTGCGGGAGTGGGGGCGGCTCGGCTGCATCGGGTTCGGCGGCCCCCCAACTCACATAAAGCTGTTGCGCGAGTTGTGCGTGGAACGCCGCAGGTGGCTAGGTGCGCAGGAGTTCGAGGACGCAATCGCGGCCTGCAACCTGCTGCCTGGCCCAGCGTCGACCCAGCTCGCGATCTACTGTGCGTGGCGGCTTCGCGGCCGTCCCGGCGCGCTGGTCGGCGGCGCCGCGTTCATCGTCCCCGGCCTGATCGTCATCCTGGCCCTGGCCGCGCTGTTCCTCGAAACCTCCCCGCCGCTGTGGGTACTGGGCGCCGGCGCCGGCGCCGGCGCTGCGGTGCCTGCTGTCGCTATGCACGCTGGTGTCGGCCTGACCGGCGCGAGCTGGCAGCGCCGCAGGCTGGCGGCGCGCTGGCTGTGCTACCTGGCCGCGGGGGCCGCCTCGGCCGCGACGATCGGTGTCTGGCTGGTGCTGGTGATCCTGGGCTGCGGAGTGATCGAGCTGACGATGCAGCTCGCGTCTGACCGCCGCCAGGCCGACAAGCTGCCCGGCATCATGGCAGCCCCGGTCCTGGCGGCGGGCGCGATTGGCGGCGGGGTGCTGCTGTCGGTGGCCTGGGTTGCGTTCAAGGTCGGCGGGCTGTCGTTCGGCGGCGGGTTCGTCATCATCCCGCTGATGCAGTCCGACGCGGTCGGCCACTACCACTGGATGACCGGCGCGCAGTTCCTCAATGCCGTTGCCCTGGGCCAGATCACCCCCGGCCCGGTAGTGCAGACCGTCGCCGTCGTCGGGTACGCCGCCGCTGGCGTGGCCGGCGGCATCCTCGCCGCGGTGGTGGCATTCAGCCCGTCGTTCGCGTTCGTGCTGCTCGGCGGGCCGCGGTTCGACCAGATCCGGGGTAACCGGACGGCCCGGGCCTTCCTCGACGGCGCCGGTCCCGCCGCCATCGGCGCCATCTTCGGCTCAGCCATTCCGCTGACCCGGGCGCTCACCCACGACTGGCAGTACGCCGTCCTGGCTGGCGCGCTGATCCTGCTCCTGGCGCTGCGCCGGGGCGTCGTCCTCACCTTGCTGTGCGCGGCCGCGGTCGGTGTCGTCGTCGCGCTGGCCGGCGTCCAGGTGCGCTTAGCCTGTTCGAACCTCCTGGCCGAGGACGGCGTCTCAGCCAATCTTGACCGCTGCAGGTGAGGCCGGTTCGTCGGGGACGTGGCGCCCGGCCCGGCAGGAGGGTGAGCCGCCCGGCGGGGCGGGGGGTGTGGCCGCTGTACGCTCGGCGGAATGAGGCGGAGCGCGGATCGCATCCTCACCACGCATGTCGGCAGCCTGCCGCGGCCCGAACGCCTGCTCGACCGGATGAAGAGCGGTGATTCCGGCCGCGAGACGGACAGCGCGATCGCGGAAGCCGTGGCCGCGGCCGTGGACCAGCAGGTGGCGCACGGCGTCGACGTCGTGACCGACGGGGAACAGGCAAAGACGGGTTTCTTCGCCTATATCGGCGAGCGGCTGACCGGGTTCGAGCCGCGCCCGGGCGCCCGCGGCGAGCTGTGGGCTCTGGAGATCAGCGCGTTCCCGGAGTACTACGCCGGCTACTTCGGCCGGGCCATGGTGGGCGGATCGGTAGTGACCCCGCAGCCGCTGGTCTGCACCGGCCCGGTCAGCTACCGGGGACATGACGCGATCGTCCGGGATGTCACGAACCTGAAGGCCGCGCTGCGGCGGCATCCCGGCGCCGAGGCATTCCTGCCCGCCACGGCGCCCAGTGGCCTGGGCATCATGACCGGCAGCGCCGAGACCGCGAACGAGTACTACCCCTCCTATGCGGACTACCTGTTCGCGGTGGCCGACGCCCTGGCCGAGGAGTACCGCGCGATCGTGGACGCTGGTTTCCTGCTCCAGGTCGACGACCCGGCCCTGACCGACGTCCTCGGCGACGCCGCGCTGGACCGCAGCGAAGCCGGCGAACGCGCGGACTTGTTCGTGGAGGCGACCAACCGGGCGCTGCGCGGCCTACCGCCAGACCGGGTCCGGTTCCACACCTGTTACGGCATCAACGAGGGCCCGCGCGTGCACGATGTGGGCCTGGCCGAGGTGATCCCGTGGATGCTCAAGGTCCATGCGACCGCCCTGTCGTTCGAGGGCGCCAACGCCCGCCACGAGCATGAATATCACGCCTGGGAGAGGGTGCGGTTGCCCGCCGACCGGGTGCTGCTGCCCGGGGTGATCACGCATGCCAGCAACATTGTCGAGCACCCGGAGCTGATCGCCGAGCGGATCCTGCGCTACGCCGCGATCGCGGGCCGGGAGAACGTCATCGCCAGCGCGGACTGCGGCTTCTCCTCTCAGGCCACCTACCGGCCCGAGGTCGACCCCCGGGTGATGTGGGCCAAGTTCGACGCGATGAGCGAGGGCGCCCGGCTCGCATCGCAACGGCTCTGGCCCTGAACACGTCCGCCGCGGGCCGGCTGGCCACCCAGCGCGGCGGGCTGATCGTGACGTCTCGGCCAGCTCAAGGTCAACCACCTGCACGCGGCGGACCTGGCTAGGCTTCTCGTGATCGCCGACATGGCCGACGTCTGCGGCGCGCTCCTCGGGCGTCCGGCGGCCTGATAAGCGGCAGCAAGATTGCCGCGGCAGGTCTGGGTATCCGGGCGGGCCTGGCCCAGGACCCGTGCAGCGTCGTCGGCCGTCCGCTCGTACGGGGCAACGCACATTAGGCGCGCGGAGCGTACTCGATCGAATCGAACGGCCAGTCGCGTTCCAGCCACGCGACGACCGCGTCGTGGACGGCCGGGTCGAGCGCGGCGCGGTCGGCGCGCACCCAGGATTTGACGGACGCGTGCAGGCGGCGTTCACCGTCATCTGGTCCCTGGCTGCCTCGCGGGTAGATGTAAACGCAGCCGATGACGTCGCCGGTGACGTCGCTGAGCACGGTGTAGGTGAACCCGCGGCGCTCAGCGAAATCCCGGGCGTGCCGCTGCAGGTCGCGGAGATTGTCAGTGAGGGACATCTCGTGTGGCCAGTTGCTCCCGCCGAACCCCGGCGTCGCTCGGATGTGATCGATGCTGGACGTCCAGGCAGCGTAATCGGCCTCGTTGTGCTGCGGACCGAGCGGGACCAGCCGGAAGTCCCTTGCTATGAGCGCCTCAGGGACCACGAAGTCTTCCGGAACGAACAGCTTGTCGCCCATCCGGTGATGCTAACCCGGCTGCGACAGCAGTCGCTTCGGTGGTCCGCCCGCAACCCACGGTGACCAGCTCAGCGCGAGATCCTCACCTGCATCCCGACGGCGCCAGGGGGGTGGCAGGGGTCAGGCGCGCCGCAATGGTCATCTTGTCGCGGCTGGTTCGATGCGGACTTTGGCTCGCGCTGGCCCCGGTGCGAGATAACGCGGACGAGTATGCATGCAGCGCAGATCGGGGTAATCTGCGCGCAGTTCGCGATGGCAAGCGCCGCCGGCGATGAATCCTGGGCATGGTCGGAGTCTCAACTGGTGCCTCGCCGCCAGAAAGGAAGGCGCGATGGGAAAGCTCATCGTGACCGAGTTCGTGACCCTGGACGGGGTCGCTCAGGCGCCGGGGGGACCTGACGAGGACCGCGACGGCGGCTTCGCGCACGGCGGATGGCAGGCGCCACTGCTGGACCGGCAGGCCGGCGGCGTTGTCTTCGAGCAGGCCAGGAACATGGACGCCCTGCTTCTGGGCCGGCGGACCTACGAGATCTTCGCCGGTTACTGGCCGAGCGCTGCAGAGGAGATCCCGTTCGCCGGCTTGCTCAACCGCGTCCCCAAGTACGTGGCCAGCCGCACGCTGGCCGACCCTCTGGCCTGGCGCGGCTCGACCGTTCTGGCCGAGTCCATCGCCGAGAGCGTCACCTCCCTCAAGGAGCGCCACGATGAACTCCACGTCATCGGCAGCCTCAACCTGGTGCAGTCACTGCTGCGCTTCGGCCTCGTCGACCGGCTGAACCTGTGGCTGTACCCGCTGCTGCTCGGCAGCGGCAAGAAGGTGTTCGCCGACGGGACGGTGCCCGCCGCGCTGCGCCTGACCGAATCGGTGACCTATACCAACGGCACCCTCCACCTCGGCTACGAGACCGCCGGCGCGCCCAGTTACGGCAACCTCGCCATCTGAGCGGAAGACCACGCTCCTGCATGAGGGGTGGTGTCTCCGCGGCCGCTCCCGCCCGGCTCGCGTGATTCATCCTCAGATAGGGCGGCCAGCACGCTGGGATCTGTCGCGCATAGATTGTTCTGTTAAGCGCCGACACGAGCGGAGGAGTGATGCCACAGCAGCGCCAGTTTCCGCAGGGAAGCCGGGTGGATGACCTGGATCTGTCGGGGGTACACCTGCACGGCACCAACCTCGAAGGTGCCAGGCTGACCGAGACCTACCTCATGGGCGCCGACATCTCCGGAGATATCGAGGGACTGAGGCTGAATGGAGTCGAGATTGAGCCTCTGGTCCGGGCCGAGCTCGACCGCCTGTACCCGGATCGCGTCAAGCTCCGCGCACGCGATGTCGCCGGCCTGCGCGGGGCATGGTCGATGGTCGAGCGGCTGTGGGCCGCGACGACCGAGCGGGCGCTGCGCCTGCCCGAGGCCACTCAGCGCGAGCGGGTCGGTGGCGAGTGGAGCATCGTCGAGACGCTGCGGCACCTGGTCTTCGCGACCGACTGCTGGCTGTTCCGGGCGGTCAGGCTCGAACCGAGTCCGTACCACCCGTGGGGCCTCCCCTGGTCGGGTGCCGGCCCGGAGTTCACCCATGCGGTTGGCGTGGACCCATCGGCCTCGCCGAGCCTGCAGGAGGTCATGCCGGTGCGGCGCCACCACCAGCAGGCTGTGCGTGAGACGCTCGGGAGCCTCACCGATGCCGGGCTCGCCGAGGTCCGCGCGGCCCCCGACTCTCCCGGCCACCCTACTGGCGAGCACTCCGTTCTCCAGTGCCTCCACGTCCTGCTGAACGAGGAGTGGGAGCACCATCGCTACACCGTGCGCGACCTCGACGTCCTCGACCCGGCCGGGGCCTCGGGTTCCTGACGGCCCTCGCCGCTACACATCGGGACCATCGGGGTGCCGTTGAATTCCGGCCCCTGACGTTCCCGGGGAGCGCGGATCGGGCGATCCCGGTATTCGGTCCCGGGCTATCGGCTCCTTGCTTGCCATCTGTATCATCGACAGGCCAGTGCCCTCGCGGCCACTTCGAGCCGGGATCGGCACCGAACCGGTCATCAGCGCTGCGGCGCGTCCCGGCCGGGGTCGCAGCGCTGGTCGTTCAGATGCCCTCGAGCGCCTCCCGAGCCGCTCGGTGGCCGGCCTCGACGGCTCCTTCCATGTACCCGCTCCAAGCGTTGGCAGTCTCGGTCGCGGCCCACTTGATCGGGCCGATCGGCTTGGTCAGTGCGGCGCCGAAGTGGAGCAGGCCGCACGGTCCCAAGTTCGAGTTGTAGCAGCCCCGGATCCATTCGCGGTCGGCCCAACCGCGCTCGACGATGCGTTGCGGCTCGGCGGCCCGCCGACCGAAGTGACGCCCGAGTTCGGCGCGCAGGGCACTGTGCCGCTGTTCGGTCGGCCACCGCCCGGCTACTCGTGCCGACTCCCCCTCCAAGAAGGCGAGGATGATGCCGGGTCCGCCCGCCTCGTCGGGCAGGCAGCTGTCGTTGGACATCCGGGCCGGCCCCACCTCGGAGATGAGTTGCGCGTTCAAGCCGTCGGCGCGCCAGAAAGGCTCGTCGTAGATCGCGAACATCTTGTGCGCCGAGGCGTTCGGCATCCGCTGGGTTAGCTGGTCGCGGACTCCGGGCAGCGGGGGATCGTACATGATCCGTCCCGCCAGCGCGGGCGCCAAGGCCACGATGACCTGGCGTCCGGCGGCGACCAGGCCACCGCGGCAGGTGACGATGACATGGCCGCCGCCGTAGTCGATCGTGAGAACAGGCGAGTCGAGGACAATGCGGTCTCCCAGTGCTGCGGCCAGCCGGAGCGGGATCTGCGAGGTCCCGCCGACGAAACGCTTGGTCTGCGCCCCGCCCTCGGACTCCGCCAGCAGATCCGCGGTCACCCCGCAGACCGCCACGTTGAACAGCAGGCACAGCAACGACACCTCCACCGTGGGGACCGCCAGAATCCCCACCGTGCAGATATCCAGCAACGTGCGCGCCACCGGGGACAGACCCTGGCTGTCATACCATTGGCCCACGGTGACCCGGTCCCAGGCGTCGGCTTCCGGCGCAAGCCAGGGCGTGCTGACGGGCACGGTCTCCGCCATCTGATCGAGCGTGCGGAGCACACGCTCGACCCCGCGCAGCTCGTCGGCGTACTTGGCGCGGAAGACCTGCTCCCGCAGTACCTCACCGGCGAACTCGTACGACGTCTCGCCCTCCTCGAACTGCGGATAGATCCCGACCCCGAGCTCGGCGGCCAGCGCCTCCATCCGGTGATGCGCGTCGCCGATCCACTGGGCACCAAGTTCCAGGGGCACCCCCCCGACATCCTCGGTCAGGATACGGCCGCCGACCCGCCGGTCAGCCTCCAAGATCAGCGGCTCGTACCCGGCGGCGAGCACGTCGCGCGCGGCGGTGAGGCCCGACAACCCGGCTCCGACGACGATCACATCAGCTTCGCGCGCCATGGCCTCTCCCCAGGTCCGTGCCCAAGTTGCTTGGCCCGATATGCCGTTACGACTCAAAACCTAACCCACGCGGCCTCCCATGCCCAGCCACAGATCGCGGCGCCGGCGGCCGCGCTCACGCAGGGGCCGGTTGACGGCGAGGCGGTCCGGCTGTACCGGGGGCACGCGGCCGCCGTGCTGGACCGGCCGCGGGCCGACAGCCGACAGGCCGGCTACCTGCGACCGGCCTGGACTGGCTGGAGGGAGCCCTCCAGCCGTATAAGCGGGCGGCATCACGGCGGCGGCGCCCGACAGCCCGGGGAGGACCGACAGCATCGGCGA